>CAYGWQ010000141.1:0-13256 GCA_964353465.1 uncultured Acidobacteriota bacterium
GCTCCATAAATGCAACGTCCTATCCGGGGGCTCGCGCCCCCGGCTATTATCTTTCGGCCCCTCCGGGGCTTTGCCGCGCGGGCGCGGACGGAGTTTCGCGACAGAAACTATCTAGGCGGCCCGTTATTCTACTCTTATCCTTTTTCGTCCTCTTGCCGCCGGCCCTGGCTCAGGACCTGCAGGTCACCGCCTCCGTAAGCACCGACACCATCGGGATCCAGGACCAATTCCAGCTTACCATCACCGTCACCGGCAGCGAGAGTGGGCTGGCACAAACACCTCGGCTGCCTCGATTTCAAGGATTTCGGGTTGTGGCCGGGCCCAGTTTGAGCACCCAGTTTCAGTGGATCAATGGGCAGTCAACCAGTTCCAAGAGCTTTATTTATATCCTGTTGCCGGAAAAAGAGGGGCAGTTCACCATCGACCCTGTCGAAGTACCGGTCGGCAACAGAGTTTACCGAACTCAATCCATAGCAATTCGCGTGACTTCGGCTTCACGCACTCCCAGCCCGCCGGCCCGCACTCTGCCTACCGATCCTTTCGGCGAGGATCTTACAGGCGGCTCACGGCGCAATCTGCCGGCCGGTGACGAGGTTTTTGTCACCGCGGAGCTCGATCGCACAACCGCCTATCCCGGCCAGCAGGTTACTCTGACCTACCATTTGTACACGCGGGTGAATGTCGGCGGCCTGCAGCTGCAGGAAAACCCGCCGCTCACGGGATTCTGGGTCGAGAACCTCGACGTCGAGAGCAAGCCCACCGGCACGCGCAAAATCATCAACGGCAGGGAATATCTCGATTATGTGATAAAAAGGCAGGCACTATTCCCCAATGCTCCGGGCACGTTGAGGATCCCCTCGTCCACCTTTGCAGTTGACGTAAAAACCACGGGGGACTTTTTCGGCCTCTTTGGGCAAACCGAAACCGTCTACCGCAAAACGAAGGAAGTAACCCTTGACGTCAGGCCTTTGCCGACGCAGAACCGTCCCGAGGGCTTTACCAATGCGGTCGGATCATTCACCATCGCCAGCGAACTGAACGAGTCCTCGGTAGCCACCGGGGATGCTGTGTCGCTGCGCATGAAACTCGCGGGCATCGGCAACCTCAAGGGAATTGCCGACCTCCCGCTCCCGGCTCTGCCGGATCTGACCATCTATCCCTCCAAGCGCGAGGATAACGTTCATGCGGTGGCAGGGAATCAGATCGGCGGCGAAAAGGTTTGGGAATATGTGGTCATCCCCAAGGTTCCCGGCGAGCACTCGATTCCTCCTTTCGCCTTTTCCTATTTTGATCCGGACCTTGAATCATTCAAGACCGTGGCGACACAGCCCCTGCCTTTGAAGGTTGTGCGCGGATCCGACACGGAGAGCGCCATCGCAGGACTGTCGGGCATTAACAGACAGAACCTGACACGCCAGGGCATCGACATTAATTTCATCAAGCTGTCCGCTGGGGAATTGGCAATGCGCCGGCGTCCGCTCTACTATTCTCCCTGGTTTTACCTGTTTGCCACCCTGCCTTTTCTCTTCAATCTGGGAGCCTTGCTGGTGCAGAGGCGGCGGGTCCGGCAATCAGGGGATGCCGTACTGACTCGCAGACGCATGGCCAGGAGGTTGGCCCTGGATCGATTGCGCAGGGCGGAGAAGGCCGGACGCGCGGAACCTCGTCGTTTCTATGATGAGGCGGCACGCTCTCTCTCGGGCTATCTGGCCGACAAATTTAATCTCCCTGAGATCGCAGTGACCGCCGATACCCTGGAACGTACAATGGCAGAGCATGCCATCGCCGCTGAAACGGTAAAGGGAGCCGTCTCCGCTCTCCAGGAGTGCGACTTCGGTCGATTCGTCTCGGCCTCGCCGGCGCCGGAGCGGCAGACGGACCTTGCCCGGCGCATCCGCGCCATCATCGAAACCATGGAGCGCTCCGAGTGATGAAGCGATACAGGTCGGTACTGTGCATCGCCCTGGCGGTTCTCCTTCATGGAAGCCACCATGCGGCAGCCGGTGCAGAGTCGTTGCAGGCTGTTTTCCATCAAGGCAATGCACACTACCAAAGCGGAGATTTTTCTGCCGCAGAGCGAGCCTACCGGCTGTTGCTCGATCAGGGCGTCGATAGCGGCGCCGTCCATTACAACCTGGGCAACGCCTGTTTCAAGCAGAAGAACCTCGGCGAGGCCATTTACTACTGGGAAAAGGCGCGCCGGAGGATGCCTGGGGACTCCGACGTCCGCGAGAACCTGCAGTTGGCAAATCTTCTGATCGTCGACCGGATCGATGTTCCCGAGGATCCGCTTCCGGTCCGCCTCCTGTCAACCGCCATGCACCTGCTTACCATTGAACAGGAAAGCAGGATCGCTCTGGCGCTTTTCATCATGGCCAACGCCCTTTTCAGCATCTATCTCCTGATCCGCCGGCCGCGCATCGCGTTCTGGGCATTAACGGGAAGCCTGGCTGCCGCCCTTCTTGTACTCCTCTTCGCCGGCTCTTTGGCCTATAAGGTCTACCAGCAGGAATATCGCCGACAGGGCGTGATCGTCGAACAAAAAGTCGACGTCCGCAGCGGACCGGGCGAGGAAAATATCACCGTGGTCACTGTCCACGAGGGGATTATCGTGCAGGTCCGGATTGAGAGCAACGGGTGGTATCAGATCAGCCTGCCCAACGGCTGGACCGGATGGCTGCCGGGCAGCTCCTTGCGAATTCTGTAATCTGTCGTGCCGAATGCGGGTACTATGGCTCGTATGCGCGAGAAGACAGCGGCCGTCGTAATCATCGGAAACGAGATTCTCACCGGAAAGACGGAGGATGAGAACGCGAGCTTTCTCATCAGCGAGCTGCACAGCCTGGGTGTTGCGTTGCGCCGCATTGTCGTGATTCCCGACGATGTGGACGAGATCGCAGCCACAGTCCGGGAATGCATGGCCAAGTTCGATTTTGTCTTTACCTCAGGCGGCGTCGGCCCCACTCACGACGATGTAACGATCGAGGGGGTTGCTCAAGCTTTCGGCCGGCCGGTCATGCGCCATCCGGAAATGGCGGCCATCGTCCGCGACTACTTTGGAGCCGGCATCGACGAGGCCCGCCTGCGCCTGGCCGACGCGCCGGAGGGCTCGGAGCTGATCTATTCTGCCACAACGCGATGGCCGATATTGGCAACAGGCAACGTGTATATCCTGCCGGGCGTCCCGGAGATCTTCCGCCACAAGTTCGCAGCCATTCGCGAGCGCTTTCGTGCAGCTCCTTTCCACACTTCCGCCGTTTTTACGCGCGAGGATGAGTTCGACCTCGCCTCCCGCCTGCAGCAGGTGGCAGCCATGAATCCCGCCGTGGCTATCGGTTCCTACCCGAGTTTCGAAGAGGGGGATTATCGAGTGAAGATCACCATCGAGGCCAATGAGGCCGAAGCCGTCGCACGCGCGAAATCTCTCCTGATCACCCTCCTCGACCCCGCCCTGGTCGTCCGCTCCGAGTAAAATCGGAATAGCCTCTCATGCGCCTGAGGCGCACCCAACGGCACATGAAAATGGGCGGCCAAGTGGGCGCCGGCTGCCAGACGGCGCTCGGATTTTACCGCCCCGTTTCTCACCAAGCCCCGGCCGGCGAGATTGTCTCAAAACATGGCGTCCCGGAGGGACGCAGAGATAATAGCCGGGGGCGAGCCGCGCAGCGGCGCTGCCCCCGGTCACGACAAGCACGGGCACCAGCCCTGAAGGGGCGACAGAAAACGATTGAAGAGCATGGGCTTCTGTCGCCCCGCAGGGGCTATGTCGGATTTGTGTCCTGACCGGGGGCTTGCTCCCCCGGCTATTGTCTGCCGCCGCTCCGCGGCTGATTCAGCAATGAACCTTTGGGGTGGAGCTGCCGCGAGGGAGTTCTGAGACAGTCTCGCCGGCCGGGGCCTGCCTGTTTTCGGAACCGTCATTCACGAGCCGCACGTGTACGCTGCGACGACTGCAAGCAGCCTCAAATTGTTGGAGGTCGGAGGTCGGCATTTTCGGAGCAGTACCGGCACCACCGTCAGACGTGGTTTCGCAGCATCAGCTCGGCGGGATAGGGATTCAGATAGGTCTGATCCAGCACCCAGGCAACCGGATGATGCCGGAGATGGTGTAACAGAAGGGTGATGGGCACGATCAACGGCACCAATCCCTTGCGATAGTTTTCAATCTCCGCGACAAGCTCAGCCTTGTCCCCGCCATCAAGCTCACTCTTCAGGAAGCCCAGAATATGGAAAAGAACATTGGCATGCTTCCTGGCGGTGGCGCGGACCGTTAGAACTTCCATGAAATGCCGCCCATATTCCTCGAGCAATTCATTCATCTTCCGCTTGCCTGCCCCTGCGACAAGGCGCCCCAGTTTCCGGTAGTGTTCGTCGCTGTGCGCGGAGAGCATCAGCTTGTGCCGCGTATGAAATTCTACAAGATCGCGAGACTGCGGTTTTGTCTCCACGAATTCCTTCCAGCGATAATAGGAAAAAATTCGCTCGACAAAATTTTCGCGGATACCCATGTCATGCAGCCGCCCCTCCTCCTCCACAGGCAGCATACCGAACCTGCGCAGCAACATGCCGGCAAAGATGCCGCTGCCCGTGCGCTGGGCCATCCCGCTGTCGCCGTATACGCGTACCCGTTCCATGCCGCATGAAGGCGAGTCCTTTTTGAGTATGTATCCGTGGAGGTCCTGCGCAGCAAGTTCTTCGAGGCGGCGCTCGGCCCAGTGCACCATGGCATCCGTGTGGTCGGCGCCGCTTTTCGTCGTCACCAGGCGCGGGCCTCCGGCTCCAGCGATCAAGCGCAGGCTCTCCCGGGGAGCGCCAAGGCCGATTTCCATCTCCGGGCAAACAGGAATCCAAACGCAATACCTGCCCAGGGTCTCCGTGATAAGCGTGTCCAGCTTGTGCCCGCCGTCAAACCGGACTTTCTGGCCAAGTAAACAGCTGCTGATGCCGACGCGGATGAAGGGTTGAGCTTTATCTTGGTCTGTCATGCGCTAATAATAGCAAAAACAGCGTGCTGGACTCCGCAAGGCTTCACTGGCAGGGGAAAGGCGGTGCATGGAAAGGCAGAGTCCAGCCCACTAATAGCGCCTGAAGGAGATCTCGGCGTTTGCGCGAAAGTCCACCGGCTGCCCTTGCCAGAGAGCCGGTCGGAAACGCCACCGCGTCTTCACCGTCTCCACGGCCGATTCATCTAGGCCGTATCCGAGCCCCTTGAGCACCTTCACATTGCCCACGCTGCCATCTTTTCTGACGACTATCTCCAGGAGGACAATTCCCTCCACTTTGGCCGCCCTGGCCTCGGCAGTATATGGCGGTGCTGTCTGGTTTATGGGAACCGGCTCTTGCACCCCGGGCGTCGTCTTCGAGTCATATACCTTCTCATCTGCACCTGAGCCTTTGATCGGGGCAGGCGGGGGCGGAGGTGGCGGCGGCGGTAAAGGAGGTCGAACGTTTGCATCTCTGATTTTTTCGAGCCTGCGCCATTGGTCGCCGGTCATCAATCGCCGCATTGCCAGAGTCATTTCGGAATTTTGCTTTTCCAATTCCATCCGCGCGACAGAGAGCTGTGCTCTCTGCGTGGTCAACGCCGCTTCATCCAGCCGATCCGCCTCCAGCAGGGCTTTTAATCGTGACTCTTGCTGCAATAGTGCGGAGCGAAGCATGGCCAGATCATCCTGGTATTGAATGTAGACCGCTTCCAGCTGCGTCACCTGGCTATCCGTTAGCTCAAGGGCGCGAACCGTTGCGGAATTTTTCCACCACTTGCCGGAGCCGGCGGGCGGTGGAGGGGGCGGGGGCGGGGGTACGTCCCAACGCTGAGGCGGGTTAGGGGGCTGCTGAGCCATTGCAGCCAGCGGCATCAACAAACAAACCAGAACAAGAATCATGAGTTGTTTCATCGTTCCTCCTAAGCAGGTCCGTCCTGCCGGAATCAAAGTCTTCACCGGCGCCCGTTCTGTTTCGCGGTGCCTGCCGCAATCTCATCGGCGATCATCATCGCTGGTTCCAGGGCGAGCGGCAAGCGGGTGTTTACCAACTGTTCGACGTCGTAGAGAAGCTCCTGGTCATCTCCGGCGGCAAAGTCGGGCGCCGGCATTCCCCGCGGCATCTCCAGCCAAATGCTCGAGAAAACGACCACCAGAACCGCTGCCGCGACCCAGGCCCATCCCGGTTTCCACCGCAATGCCCTCTGTGGGCCGGCCCGCGCCAGGACGGCGTTACTCTGGGCTGTCCAGAACGATTCGGGCCGTTGGCTTGCTGCCAATGCGGCGGAACGCAACTCCGAGAGGGCTTCCGCTATTGATTCATCGTGCAATACATCTTCTGGATCTTTCTTCATAGGTCCTCCAGTCCCCTTCTCTCATCTCCGGCGGCAGGAACCTGGTGTTTGCCTGTACTGACTTGAGGCAAGACAGCCTGTGGGCTCAGGCGCTGTTCTAACGCACGTCGGATTGCCGCTGTTGCATGGGCCAGGTGAGCCTTCACGGTTCCCTCCCGCAGTTTCATGGCGCCGGCGATTTCATGCAACGGCACATCCTCGCCGAACCTCAAAACAAATGCGGTGCGCTGCTGGAGGGGCAAGCTCTCCACGGCCGACCAGATTGCCGCAAGACGTTCCCGTCTTGACAGGGATTCCTCAGGAGTCGGGTAGATGCCTGCAGTGGACTGCATCTGGCCCTCTTTCCCGCGCAGAAACCGCCGCCAGAATGAAGCGCGGCGGTTCTTCAGATGATCCCGGGCCAGATTGATGGCGATTCGGATCAGCCAGGTGCCCAGGCCCGCTTCACCACGAAAACCGGCTCTTCGGGCGAAAGCCCGGAGAAAACACTCCTGGGTAAGGCAGTCCGCCTCATCCGGGTCGTGAAGCAGGAGAAACAAGATTCTGTAAATGCGCTTTTGATGATCCCGGACGATCGACTCGAAATGTTCGGGCAGGATTTTCCCCGGAGCGGAAGGAAGGGCTGCCGTCGATTCGATCGCCAAATCAGTCAAGTATCCGCCTCGCGTTCTGCCTATATTGGACGATTTTGCGATCGAACGGTTTAGATGATTTGAAAATAAATGGATTCCAGGCAGGTTTTTTCAGGCGGCTCAAAAGGGCAAAGAGGACAGGGATCAAGGGGAGCCGATGCCTTGTCTGAATGGCGCTTAGCCAGTTTCTGTCGCGAAACTCGTGATCCTGGACGCAGCGCTCGTCGGGTCTATGTCACATGTGGGGGCGGGCTTTAGCCCGCGCATTAAAGATAACAACCACGATACGGTTGATTTCATGAGCGTAATTCATTTGTTAATAAGGCGATGTTTGGTTAGAAGCACCGATCCCTCATTCAGGCACACCGGGCACGGGCTAAAGCCCGCCCGCACATGATTGCTCTGGTTGACGGACACTTCAGCCTCAAAAGGGAGTTTCGCGACAGAAACTGGTCAAGCGCCATCCATGACTCGTCCGTTTGGCCCCTGCGCACTGCTGCTGGGTTCCTGCTGGCGGGCGAAGCGGGCTAATTTTTCTCTGTGAGCTCGAGGTAGATTATTTCGACCAGGCTCATAAAACGCGCCCGGTCCGGCTGTGCCGGAGCATCCTTGACGCCGAGGGACTGCTTGATGTCATCGAGCGATTTCCCTTCGGCAATCAGTGCCTTTACCTTGTCGCGCTTGTCCGCAATCGACTTGTACAGCATCTCCATGTCTTGCCTGGTCAGCGGGTCGCTGTGGCCTGTGATATAGGCTTCCGCGTTCAGGGCTATGAGGTTTTTCAAGGTTTCCACCAGCCCCTGCGAGTTTCCCCCCTTCTGGCGATGAATGAGAGGGTCGCGACCGACGAACGCCAGGTCGCCCACAAAGGCGACTTTTTCCGCCGGGAACCAGACGATCAGGTCGCCGCTGGTGTGGGCGGGTCCGAAAAAGTAGAGTTGGACTTGCGCACCGCCCATTGCGAATGTCTGGGCGCTTTCCCTGGAAGCCGTGCAAGGCGAGCAGGTCTCGGTTGGGAGATAGTCGGCAAGATATTGCGTATTCGCAGCTTTGGCGCCTGCCTCCATGTCCTTCTTCGTCTGGGGATGCCCGTAAATCTTCAATCCCTTTGGCAGACCATTTAGCCCGTTAACATGATCGCCGTCGCTGTGCGTGAGCACAAGGCGCGTCACGGGATGCGGCGTCACCTTCTTGATCTCTTCAATCACCTGCTTCATCGAGTCGGCTGACATCTTGGCATCAATGAGCAGAACCTCCTGGTCGCCGATATAGAAACCCGTATTGGCGCCGCTCCCACCCTTTACCATGTAAGCGTTCCCCTTGATCTTCTGCACGGTAAGGGGCGGCGACTGCTGAGCGAAGCATACTGCGCTCAAGGTCAACAAAATACAAAACGATAAGGCAACGGCAATCTTCCAAGACCGGCACATATCTGACCTCCTAATTTCGGTGACAGGCTACTCAACCTCGAAATATTACGAGATTTGTCAGCCGATTGCCTGGAATAATTTCGAGGTTGAGAAGCCTGTCGCCGAAATTGCTTAGTCCACCTCGAAGAGGGGCACGCCGCTTGACTTGGCAGCCCGCTCCAGGTCTCGATCAATCGTCGCCAGACCCGTTCCAAGTCGATGCGCCAACTCAAGGTAGGCAGCGTCATAGGCAGAAAGTCCGTGTTGGATTGCGAGCTTTTGGATGGCGCCGGAAATGGCTGGCGAAGGCGGCGCGTCCGTGCGCACCGGCAGGGATGAGTAAAGCTCCGCTAGATGCGTCATTGCGGCTTGTGTCAGTCGCCTGCGCCGCACTGCAGCCACGAGCAGATTGCTCATCTCGTACCACCATAACGGCGGTACCCACACTTCGGCATCCGCCAACATGACTTCGAGAAATTTCTCGGCTCGGGGTGAGAGTTCGTCAGGCAGGCCTAGTGCACCGGCGATCGAACAATCCATGACCCACGGCATCAGTATTTCCGTCCTTCACGAATCAATTGTTTCACCTTGAGGGGCTTTCCTGCGGACTGGCGCACGCAGCGGAAAGCAGTGATCAGCTGTATCGCCTCTGCCCTCGATGGAGTATCCATCGGCACCAGGCGCGCCACCGGCTTGCCATGCCGTGTGATGGTAATCGATCGCCCCTGTTCGGCCTGCCTCAAGAGCTGCGACAAATGGGTCTTGGCATCGAAAGCGTTGACCTGCGAATCATCCCGCTGCTTCATAATAAATCCTGACTGGTTTAATGGTCTAGTTAAATTATAGGATGTGCCGGCCGAAAACTCAAGCCAATATCCTCGGCCCTCCAGACGTTCCAAGAATTTCGGTGACAGGCTACTTCGTCCGGATGGCTTCGATGCGCCAGTTGAACTCCTCGAGCAGCTTCTCGCTCCAGCCGACTTTTTCGAAAACCTTGCGTCCCTGCGCATCCACGAACCACGTGGTCGGGAACGCCCGGAGCCCGGCCTTATTGACGTACCCGTCGTCGATGAGGACCGGGAAAGTGTATTTCTTCTGTGCCATCCACGGCGGCACGTCATCGGGATTCGGGTCGTTGTCGATCGTCAGGATCGCCACGTCGGGATCGCTCGCGTACTTCTCGTACAGCTTCTGATATTCGGGCAACTCCTGGACGCACCAGCCCCACCAGATGCCCCAGAAGTTGATGACGACGATCTTGCCCTTGAGGCTGTCGAGCGAGATGCGTCTCCCGTCGAGCGTCTTGAGGTTGAAATTCGTGAGCGCGTTGGGGCTGGCGATGCGCTCGTCCAGGATGTGTTCCTTGCGTTTATCACGGTCGACTTCCCTCAGCTTCGCGAGATAGGCGTCGATACCCTCGAGGCTGCCGAGACGCTTCTCGTACAGCGATCTGAGCGAGGAAATTCTTTATCGCCTGTGCCAAAGCCATAGGTTGGTCCTTTTGAATCCAATGGCTGGTGTTTTCGATTACTACCATCTTGCCGTGTTGCAGCTTCGATGCGGCAACTTCTGTAACATGCTGTTCTGCTTTCTTCATCTGATCGAAGTAATTCTTTCCTTGCCTTTGATACTCCGCCAACAATTCAACGCTAGGCTGGTTTTGGCGCGCCACGACCAACAAAACCGGGGACGACACGCGAGGGTAGAGGGACTCGGGATCGTAATCACGGCTGGGCGGCCAGAATCCCCCGTCAATCATGATTACAGAACGAACCAGCTCGGGGTGCTGCGATGCAACTCTCAAGGCGATTTCTGCGCCGGCGGAGTGACCAACCAGTGTCACAGGACCGAGCTTCTGGCTCCGGATCAATGCTATTAGATCGTTGATTTGGGTTTGTATATCAGGGCCCTTCTTGGATACTTCCGAATCATCAGCCCGACGGAGGTCCGGCGCCAGGATGTGAGAATCAACCGCCAACAAAGGAGCTAGGGATTTCCAAACTCCGGCGTTGTCATTGAGGCCATGAATCAGCACGATTGATGGCCCTCTCCGCCCCCACTCGAGATAGTGGAGGCGAATCCCATCTATCACTGTGTACGTGCTCTTGCCCGACACATCCGCAGGCATCGGGGAGTTTTGACGCAATCCTAGTTCACAGCCTTTCAACAGAAACAATGTGAGTGGAAACACAATAATTGCAAACAGAATGAACTTCGAGCACTTGCGCGACATTATTCACCTGAACCTATGGCACGGGCCTTTAAGGAATCCTTCCCTGACAAAATTATCACAATTCAACGCCCGGAACTTCAGAGCGAGGGCTGAGGTCGGCCAGCTGGTCCCCTGCGGAGCCCTGCACCTTCAGATGAGGGCCGACACTCACACCAACGGACCGGTGACTGCCTTAAAGACAGCGCCCAAGGGGGCTGCAATCCCAGAATGAGGTTCCGCCCGATCCGTTCCGGGGATACCCCTGTCAGGAAAGAGGCTTGCGTGCGCGAATAAAGGCGCTCATGAACTTACCTTCCACCTGCGGAGCAATTGCCTCCACATCAATGTTGTTGTCCCGGATGAAGGACATGGCATCCTCGATGCCGTAAATCCGGGTCGGCTCGATCTCGACCCCTTCGAAACCGGCGGCCGAGAGTTTCTCCCGGTATTCGGTATCCTCCAGCGCCCCGGCCACGCAACCGGCCCACAGCAGCATGCTTTTCCGGATCTCCGCAGGAACCCCGCTTTTCGTGACCACATCGGACACGGCGAATCGCCCTCCCGGCCGCAATACACGAAATGCCTCCTGGAACACACGGTTCTTGTCCGCCGACAGGTTGATGACGCAGTTGGAGATGATCACGTCCACCGAGTTGTCGGGCAAGGGGATGTTCTCGATTTCACCCTTCAGGAATTCGACGTTTTCCACTCCGGCTTTCCTCCCGTTGTCGCGGGCGAGAGCGAGCATCTCATCGGTCATGTCGAGACCGTATGCCTTGCCGCCCGGGGACACCCTCTTGGCCGACAGCAGGACATCGATCCCGCCTCCGCTGCCCAGATCCAGCACGGTCTCCCCCGGTTTCAGTTCGGCCAACGACGTCGGATTGCCGCAGCCCAGCGAAGCCAGCACCGCGGTCTCGGGCAATTCACCCTTCTGCTGCTCGTTGTAGAGATTGGTGCTGATCGGATCGGCAGCAGAACAGCAGGAAGTGCTGCTGCCGCAACAGCCGCCCCCGGCGCCCGAGATTACTTTCAACGCGGCTTCGCCGTATTTCTCTTTCACGATTTCTTTCACGTCCATGGTTATGTCCCCTTTCCAATGTTGACAAGCCGGGTTGTTACCTGCAAATCCGGCTGATAGCTTCGGGTTTGATGGCTTTGTTCCGGGTGCAGCATTCCGCGTACAGGAAGGTCAGGATTTCCTGCAGGGCCGCCGTGTTTGCCGAGTACCGGAGAAACGTCCCCTCCCGCTTCACGAGCACCAGATCCTCGTTTTTAAGCTTGTCGAGGTGGTGCGACAGCGTTGAGCTCGGAATGCCCAGTTCTTCCTGGATATCCCCGACGATCATTCCTTCCGCATGGGCGGACAAAAGCAGCCTCAGGATGCGCAGCCGGGCGTCATTGCCGATGGCGGCGAACATGTCGGCATAGCGGGTGATCTGTTCTGAGTTCGGCCTGCTTGGCATGCCCTCCATTTCGACTCCTCCAGAATTATAATTCCATACTATTAGAATTATGGAATCGCGTCAAGGGGAAATTTGAAGGCATCTCCATACATGCTGCACATCCCGGACTTGTTTCAGCCGTTCGCGCTAAGCAGGCTGGTTTAAGGTCGGGTATCCTTATGACAGGAAGCCATGCGTTCAGCCGATTCGCTTGGCATTGTCAGGGTAGTTTCCGGTTCCGCTACAATAAAGCCATCGAGTTGGATTCGCAGCCTTAAGATCTCGCAATTGCAATAAGATGCATCGGTTTCTACTCCAAATTCCTTAAATTGGGAATGCAGGCACCTGCCTATCTCTCTTGGTCAGCAGTTCTCCTATATTTTTAAAATAAATGCTTTGAGTGCGTCGAACAGGGGAACAAGGGCTGGCATAAGCATTCGGGAGTTAGCTCATTTTGTGTTCAGCTGCTTCTTTTCCAACTTAAAATTGGTTACCTTCAGTTCTGTGCCTAATAAGGAAAGGGAAAACGACAATTCAGCGGATGGACAGCAATTTGGATCATCTTTCAGCCAAGCACCACCAGAACCAGAGAACATATCGAGATTGATGTGAGGTGATTTCAAGCTGACCAGGGAAACGATCCTGCCAATTGAAAAAAAGGCTGACAGATTGCCCTCTGCCCAAAAAATCAGTGCGAAAGGATGGGGCGGCGACACTGATTCTCAAGTGGATGGTTAACAGGCAAACCGTACATTGATCCTCTGTGCGGGGCAGCTTGAGCAGGGGGTTGATACATGCACAATACCGTCCGAGCCCTGCAGAGCTATCGCCCAAGATAACACTTGGCGCAATATCCACCCGCGGCAACGAAGGATTCGGATGGCGGTTCGTCCAAGCATTCCATCACTTGTTTCATCGCGGTCGCGTCTTGCAGACGCTCTCAGCGGGAGTCGAAGCTGCTGCCGATGTCAAGGACCGCCACGATTGCTTCCTCGATTTTCTCCATGAGAGCCGGCGCCACTCGAGCCAGAGGACCTTGGACGATACGGGCATTATCGATCGCTCGAAGCTGATCGACAAGAGGATCGGAATCGTGGCGCAGCTTCCCCATGGCGGGCACCCGTATGCGCAGGGGAGCCGCATCCTCGATGAGATTGGTGGTGAGCCTATAGCGCTCCGGTAATTTGACCCCCCTGTACTCAGTTAAAGTGAGCATTCTGT
>CAYGWQ010000142.1:0-13172 GCA_964353465.1 uncultured Acidobacteriota bacterium
TTGAGGTCTTTGAGGTCTTCGTGGTTCGTTTCTATTGCCAGTGTCTGAATCGCAGGGCCCCTGAGACCGGGATTGACAACCCCCGGGCCTGCGCGTAGCATCGATGGAAGCCTGGATCTCATGAACGCAAGAGTCGTGCAGGAGGCCGTATGACCCAATCCAAGAGCAGCAGCATTTCCTTGCTGTGCCCCTGCTGCGGCGCGCATCTGACCATCGATGCACAGCTGCAAAAAGTAGTTGCCCACGAGCCACCGCCGACCAAACACCAGGCCGCTCCTGATCTCGACCGGGCCACAGCACTCCTGCGCGAGCAGGCCGCGCGCCGCGAAGCCCTCTTCCGGCAAAGCGCCGAAGACGAGAAGAGCAAGCCCCAGCTGCTGGAAAAGAAATTTGCGGAAGCCTTGAAGAAGAGCAAGGATCAGCCCGTCGAGAAGCCGACACGCGATATCGACCTCGACTGACCCATTAAGGACGACCCCCGCTTTCCGACATCCGACCTCCGAGGTTTTCCGACCTCCGTCTTCCGACATCCGACCTCAGACCGACCTACAGTTACCGTCAATGCCAGTCTCTGGGTCGGAAGACAGAGGTCGGAAGACGGAGGTCGGAAGACGGAGCTCGGAGCAGGTGGGCTATTGACAGCGGCACGTTTATTCTTCATCTTTTCCGGATACCCAAATGGGTGGGGAAGGAAAGAGATCGAATGCAAAATCAGAATAAGAAAGCCGTGCCGCAGTCGAAGAATTCTGCCGGCAATATGATTTTTATGGGCATCATTTGTCTCGCCATCGGTTTGGCCGTCGGCTATTACTTCGGCAAGACTGCCGGCTCCTCGGCGCTGCCGATCGCAGCTTCCGGCCCGATGCAATCTGCGCCGCCGTCGCAATCACCCCTCATGGATCCTGCCACATTCCAGCAGAATGAGGCGAGCTTCAAATCCATGCTTAGCGCGAATCCTAAAGACTCCAGCGCCATGGTGCAGCTGGGTAATCTCTACTACGACAACAACCGGTTCAGCGAGGCCATTGACTGGTATGGGAGAGCCCTGGAGATCGATCCCAAGAATATCGATGCCAGGACCGACCGGGGATTCTGTTACTGGAGCCTGGGGCAGGCCGATGAGGCGATCGGCGAATTTCAGAAATCCCTCCAGATCCATCCGACCCATTCGCAGACGCTTTACAATATGGGCATTGTCTACCTGCACGGCAAGAACGACATGAACCAGGCGCGCCAGTACTGGGAAAAACTCCTGGCAACGAATCCCAATTATCCGGAACGTTCCCGGCTTCAGAACATGCTGGCCGCCATGACGCCTGGTCCCGAGGCGCCAGCCGCCCCTTCCGCGAATACCGGACAAACCGGCCAAACCAAAGCAGGATCTTCAAGCATGGAAGATCTCTTCAAGCGGATGAAGAAGTAGATCCGAGCGCAATCCGTAGAAGCAAGAAGGCAGAAGACAGAAGTCAGGAGACAGAATCCCTCTGCCGCATGTTGAAGCTCCATTCATGTCCCCAGCAATCCGCTGGGAGAACACAGCCGAATGCTATTTCCCGCCGGGCTTCCGGGTACCGGTCTTGGCTAGATTGAGTATCTGCTCATAAATGGCATCGCGGAAATCAAGGTTGTGTTGCGGGCCGGCCTTGTCGACCTTTGCCAGAGCCTCCCGCATCTGAGCGATCAATACTTTGAGCTGATCATCGGATGGTCCGCCGCCGGGCACCCTCCTCTCCAGCTCGTCAATTGCCGCGCTCGCTTTGGCGCGGCCGGCGGACGCATCGTCCTTCCAGCTCTGGATCATGGCGCCATAGCCTTTTTCGTGACAAGTCTCGCACTGGGCTGCCAGATCTGCGGAAGTCTGAGGTTTGTCCAGATTATGGCATTGCTCGCATTCCAGCCCGGCCATGAACGAAGGGGCGGTTCCCTTCAGTCCGGGCAGTTCAGGGCTCATGCCCTGCCGGAAGCGGCTTTGCTCCGAGTGGCAGCCTGCGCAAGTGCGTTCCGGCGCAGGACCGCCTGTGTGACATTGGCTGCACTTCAATTGAGCGTGCTCACCCTGTAATTTCACAGGATGCTCGGGCACTCCCTGGCGGAAGATGTGCGGCGCCTGGGGATTCGCAACCTCCAGAAACTGATGGCATGCGCTGCAATCCTTGGAGATCACCCGGCCCCGGGCGTCCGCATGCTTGCCATCGTGACAACGGAAGCACCCGTCAAACATCATGTGCCCGATGTTGTCGGGATAGGCGCGCCAGCTTACCTTCATGGCGGGGAAGAAGCTGCGGTGGTAGAGCGCACGAGCCTCGGTAACCGCCTGAGTGATGGCACTCTCAGGAGCCAGTTTTTTATAAAATTCACGGATGTGCGCTTCAATCCCGCGGTCGGCCTCGGCATCGCTATTGTACGGAAGCGTCAGCGCCTCGACCGCGACCTTCTTGATGAACGGAAGTGTCCGGTCCAGACGACCGGTTTCGATGCTTATGTTCACGCCGCGGTCCGGAGGAAGAATGTTGTGCGTCGGCCGGTTGTGGCAGTCCATGCAGTCGAGTGTGCGAATCTCATTTTCGGGCGGATCGCCTGCAGCCGCCCCGTTGGCGCGGTATAGGGTTACCTTTCCGGATGGATCCTTGGCACTGATCCAGGGGATCACCTGCCGCGTGCTGTTGCTTGCCCAATATTTGATCTCCTGGCTCAACGCCATGTGCCAGTGAATGCCGGAGGGTGGGCCCATCAGGGAATCGCCGCCGCCCGTTTTCAGCAAGACCTGGATTTCACTGCGCGTGTTTTTCTCATCGGATTCGAAGTGCACACGCGAGCGCAACTGCGAGGCGAAAAACTTGGCGGGCCAATGGCACTGCTCGCAAGTCTCGCGTGCCGGCCGCAGGTCCTTCACCGGAGTCGGAATCGGTTTCGAGTATGTGTTGAGTGCCACTGCCAGCACCTGGCGCACCCCGCTGATCTTAGCCTTCACGTACCATTCCGCTCCCGGGCCGATGTGACAGGCGGCGCAGGTGACACGCGCATGCGGAGAGTTCTGGTACGCGGTATATTCCGGACTCATTACCGTATGGCATACCTGGCCGCAGAACTGAGTCGAATCGGTGTAGTGATATCCTTTGTAACTCGCCATCCCGACGATTGGGATCACCAGCAGCGTGCCGATGCCGAAAACCAGCAGTCCACGCAGGTGTTTGGGATTGTTGGGATCAAAATGCGGCAGGCGGGGCCATTCCTTCACGTCCGGGTAAAGCCTGCGGCGGCGGCGCCGCTCGTGGATGTAGCCCAGGGGAATCAGGATCAGCCCGAAAACCAGAACGCCGGGGAGGATGAGGAGGGTCCAGATTCCGATATACGGGTTGCTGGTGGGCTGGAGGATCTCCATGATTTGAAAGGCGAGAAAAGACAGTGTTGCGAGGATGGCAACAAGAGCTCCGGTAATCGTCCAGAAATTCTGCCAGATCGACTTCATTCGCACTTCGTGCTCCTCTCTCGGTTGCGGAGAAACAGCATCCTGACGCCCTTCGCCGGATTGCCGACTTGTAATGAGTCTTGAATATCAGGGCTTCCGCGATATTTGGGGTCGGGTCACGCCGGCTTTCCCCGGGCCCGTGAGCCATTGGGGTATGCTCACCAACGCTTGATGCAGCTGCTGAAAATCAACCGGTTTGTTGAAGTAGGCGTCGATCAGCCCTGCATCCACGTCCAGTTCATTCAGCTGAAAAGCCGTCACCAGAAAGATGACTGCATTGGGCTGCGCCTTGCGGATGCAGCGAGCCAGCTGCAGTCCATCCATGTCGGGCAGCTGGTAATCGAGCAGGATGACGTCGAATCCAGACTTCTTAAGCTGTGCTATGGCATCACTACCTGTGAAAACCGGATGTACGTCGAAACCCCATTTCGCAAGCGACTTGGCAAGAGACCAGTTCAGCAGCTTTTGGTCCTCTACAACGAGAATGCTCGTATCTGCGCTTGTTTTCATCACACCTTTTCCTTCGATGGTGGAATGCAACTCTTTTGCCAAGCTCTGGTCCCAGGTCGTCGCCGCAAAGATTGCTTTAAGATATTGTATAATAAAGACTTATTTGCCAAGAGCGAATTCGCCTCTGATGGGAAGCCTGTGTCAAAACTCGCCGACGGGAAGAAGAGCGGGTCAAACCGCCCACCGCCGGGAGTCGGTTTTCCTGAAAACCAGTCAAAAACAGTGTCTCTTGAACGCGGCTTAGGGCAGCGCGACATTCTATTGAGCTAGTGTCGCGAAATGCGCGGTTCGACCCTTATGCCAGTGCCCCGGAAGGGCCAGGAGATAGTATCCGGGGGCCCAAGCCCCCGGATAGGATATTGTATTTGTGGAGCCCCGGCAGGGGCGAAAGACATTGGTTCGCAACATTTTTCTGTCGCCCCTCCAGGGCTTCGAGCTGCTTTTCGATCCAACCCCGGGCTTGCGCCTGGGGCTATTCTCTTTCGGCCCCTCCAGGGCTTGCTTTGTGGGCCGAGTAATCTCGCGACAGAGACCATTTGAGCTGCCGGAAAAATCCATGCCGGGCATTTTGTGCTGCCGAAGTCGAAACGGCGCAATTCCTGTCTGTCGACGAGTGCAGCTCCTGAATAATGCAGGCCGATAGAGCAATAGGATCCTTTTTTTGGTAAACTAAGTAGGTTGAGGATGGCGGACTGCCGGGACAAATGCGGACCCGGCTGAACGAGGGATCACGGGCATCTTTCTACGGTGACACTCTGGCTTTTGCTCCTGAATTCTGACTTCTGCTTTCATCAAACACGTGTTACCCTGCCCAATATATGGGTTATTTGGCACATATTTTGCCGTTGCTGATCTTGAGGCGCGGTCCGCGTGGGATTGTGGGTCTTCAATCAGTTGATTCTGAAACGTTAGCGATTCTGGGCGGGAAACCTCTCTGTCCGGAGTTCCGGAACGCGGATTGCCTTATCTTCAAGTGCAGGTTTCCGGTACCGTTGGGTTTTCACTTCGGATCGGGCATATTACTGTCATAGGTTGGAGGAATTCATGGGCCCTGCTGATCGTGGTGAGATTCAAATCGCCGCCCATCTCTGCAAAGGTTGCTGTCTCTGTGTCGCCGCATGTCCGCCCGGGGTGCTGGCTCAAAGTCGCTTTCTAAACCGCCAGGGCTATTATGCGGTCGCTTATTCGGGGTCGGGCTGCAGCGGATGTGGCATCTGCTTTTACGTCTGCCCGGAGCCTGGCGCCATCACCGTGCTGGTGCGCAAGGACGGTGATGAGGCGGCGGCAGAGGAAAAGGTGCAATCCGGGTTAGCGGAGGCTGGAGGACGCCGTTCATGAGGCAATTGATGAAGGGGAACAATGCGGTCGTGCATGGAGCGATCCTCGCCGGCTGCAAAGCCTATTTCGGTTATCCGATCACGCCGGCGAGCGAGATTGCTGAAACCGCAGCCGCCTTGTTTCCGGAGGCTGGGGGAGTTTTCCTGCAGGCCGAGAGCGAGATCGCTTCTATCCAGATGGTGTTTGGCGCCGCCTCGGCGGGTGTCCGGGCAATGACTGCCTCGTCCGGCCCGGGAATAAGCCTGATGCAGGAAGGGATGTCCTATCTGGCCGGCGCAGAGCTTCCTTGTGTCGTAGTCGACATCATGCGTGGCGGACCGGGGCTCGGCAATATTGGTCCGGAGCAGGGCGACTATTCTCAGATGGTGAAAGGGGGCGGACACGGCAATTATCGCAATATCGTTGTGGCGCCCAACAGCGTGCAGGAGATGTGCGATCTGACGATGCGCGCGTTTGACCTGGCGGACCGCTATCGAAATCCGGCGGTGGTGCTGGCCGATGGCGCGCTGGGGCAGATGATGGAGGCGGTCCAGTTGCCGGTCGCGTGCCCTCCCCGGCCCCCGCAGGATTGGGCCGTGACCGGGGAAGCCGCGACGCGGAAAAACCTGATCACTTCCATCTACCTGCTTCACGAGGAGTTGGAGCAGCACAACGAGAAGCTCCAGGCGAAATACCGCAGGATTGAGGAGAATGAAATCCTGTGGGAGGAATACCTTACAGGGGATGCCGAATGGCTGGTGATCGCGTACGGCATCAGCAGCCGTGTCGCTCGCGCCACGGCGGATGAGGCGCGGAGCCGGGGAATGAAGATCGGCCTGCTGCGCCCGATCACGCTGTACCCGTTTCCGGCAAAACGCATCGGCGAGCTCGCGGCAAAGCTCAAATCAATCCTGGTGGTGGAACTCAGCTACGGGCAGCTCACGGAGGACGTGCGACTCGCCGTGAACGGCAGAGTCCCGGTACGTCTGTACGGGCGGGCCGGGGGTGTGGTCCCGACCGAAGAGGAAGTCATGGCAGCCATTCATAAGATGGAGAACGAGTGTGTGGGAAATCTCGCATAGCAAACCGGAATCATTCTTCGATCGTTTCGACCGCAAGGGCGGCGACCTCGAAGTCACTCACTACTGCCCGGGTTGCGGCCACGGTGTTTTGCACAAACTGATCGCCGAAGCCATCACCGACCTTGGCATTCAGGACCGGACCATCCTGGTCAATCCCGTCGGGTGCTCGGTGTTTGCCTACTATTACCTGGATATCGGCAATGTGCAGGCGGCGCACGGCCGCGCGCCGGCGGTAGCCACGGGGATCAAGCGGGCGCGGCCCAACAGCATTGTTGTAGCGTATCAGGGCGATGGTGATCTGGCGGCGATCGGCGGCAATGAGATCTTGCATGCAGCCAACCGCGGCGAAAACATCACGGTGTTCTTTGTCAACAACGGCATCTACGGCATGACCGGTGGGCAGATGGCGCCGACCACGCCGTTGGGCGAAAAGACGACCACCTCGCCGCGGGGGCGTTCGATTGCCAACGAGGGCTACCCGATGCGGATCTGTGAGCTGCTTTCGACCCTGGAGGCGCCCGCCTACATCGAGAGGGTCGCCCTGACGGATCCCAAGCACCACATGAAGGCGCGCAAAGCGGTGCGTCGCGCACTCCAGTGCCAGGTCGAGGGGCGCGGATTCTCGCTGGTGGAAGTGCTTTCCTCGTGCCCGACGGGCTGGAAGGTTTCCCCTGAGGAAGCCACGCATTGGGTGGAAAAGCATCTGGTGCCGCAGTTTCCGCTGAAGCTTTTTAAGGAACGCAAGGACGGCGACGCCGGCGCTCCGGCGGCAGTGGAAACCAATGCGGCAAAAGCAGCGCGGCATGGAGAGGCTGCGGTCGAGACCGCCAAAGCGCCCAAGAACGCCATCGCCGGCGGCGAGCTTGCGGATGTCTCCATGAAGATCAGCGGATTCGGCGGGCAGGGCATACTCTTCTCCGGGATAGCCCTTGCGGAGGCGGGAATGAGGGAAGGCCTCCATGTTTCCTGGATCCCTTCCTATGGGCCGGAAATGCGCGGGGGCACAGCCCATTGTCACGTAAAGCTGTCGCGTCACTCCATTGCCTCGCCGCTCATCAGCCGGCCATCGACGGTGATAGCCTTCAACGAACCTTCGGTGGAGAAGTTCGGGGCCGAACTCCTGCCGGGCGGGTTGCTGATGGTCAACTCATCGATGGTGGCAACCCGCTGTCCGCGGACGGACATCCGCATCGTTGAGGTTCCGGCAACAGATACTGCGAAAGAGATGGGCAATCCGAAGGTGGCGAACATGGTCATGCTGGGCGCCTATATCCAGTTGACCCGGGCGGTGGATGATGAGTCGATCCTATCGTCGCTGAGCGCCCATGGGATGCGTCCGGATCTGCTTGAGGTAAATCGCAAAGCGCTGCGCGCGGGACGCACCTTGATCCGCTGATCCATTCAATCCGCAGAGGCTGTAAACAGGTCCGTTGAACTGCTCACATGAGACTTCTTTGTAGCTTGGCCAGGACCCTTTACCGCCAGGACGCGAAGACGACATGACTCAAAGCCAAGGAATTAGAAAACCTCATGTTTCGCGTCTTAGCGTCTCCGCGTCTTCGTGTTGTCATGCTGCCACGTGATTGCACAAAAGAGCTTCACTGAGAGAGATTTAATGATAATCTATCCAGTCGGTCCGCCTGGCCCGCATACGCTAACCTAAAGCTATTATCTTCTGGACTCGAGGACAAACAATCATGACAAGACAAATGGTTACAATCGATGGGAACGAGGCAGCGGCATATGTTGCTTTCAGAACCAACGAGGTTATCGCCATATATCCAATCACACCATCCTCTCCGATGGGCGAATGGTCGGACGCCTGGGCTGCCGAGGGTCTGCGCAACATCTGGGGCACGATCCCTTCGGTGACTGAGATGCAGAGTGAGGGGGGGGCCGCCGGCGCCGTACATGGCGCTCTTCAGACCGGCGCGCTGACCACCACATTCACCGCGGCCCAAGGGCTCCTGCTGATGATTCCCAATATGTTCAAGATCGCCGGCGAGCTTACACCCACGGTTTTCCACGTTTCCGCGCGGACCGTAGCAACCCATGCGCTCTCGATTTTCGGGGATCACAGCGACGTCATGGCAACGCGTACCACGGGATTCGGCCTCATTGCCTCCAACTCGATTCAGGAGATCATGGACTTCGCGCTGATCGCGCAGGCGGCGACCCTGGAGTCGCGGATCCCGTTCGTCCACTTCTTCGATGGTTTCCGCAGCTCCCACGAAGTGATGAAGATCGAGCAGCTCACCGAGGACGACCTGCGCGCGATGATCGACGATGAACTGGTCTTCGCGCACCGCGGCCGGCGCCTGACGCCCGAGCATCCTGTCCTGCGCGGATCGGCGCAGAATCCGGACGTTTTCTTCCAGGCGCGTGAGGCGTGCAATCCTTATTATGCTGCCGCGGCTGCGATTGTGCAGAAGGCCATGGACAAGTTCGCCCGCATTGTCGGCCGTCAATATCATCTGTTCGACTACGTCGGCGCGCCGGATGCCGAGCGCGTGATCGTGCTGATGGGATCCGGGGCCGAAGCAGCACAGGAGACTGTCGAGCACCTCACGGCCCGGGGAGAGAAGGTCGGCGCGGTGAAAGTCCGTCTGTTCCGGCCGTTTGACGTCGGTTTGTTCATGGCGGCGCTGCCGCCGACGGCGCGCGTGATTGCCGCGCTGGACCGCACCAAGGAGCCGGGCGGCGCCGGGGAGCCGCTCTATCAGGATATTCTGACGGCGGTGGGGGAGACTTTCTCCCGCGGCACCGCTCCTTTCAAATCCTTCCCGCTGATCATCGGCGGCCGTTACGGCCTGTCTTCGAAGGAATTCACTCCCGCCATGGTGCGTGGCGTGTTCGAGGAAATGAAAAAGGCGCAGCCGAAAAACCATTTCACGATCGGCATCGTCGACGACGTCAGCCACTCTTCCGTCGACTACGACCCCTCCTTCTCCACCGAGGGGGATGATGTCGTGCGCGCCCTGTTTTACGGGCTCGGCGCCGACGGCACCGTGGGCGCCAACAAGAACTCCATCAAGATTATCGGCGAGGACACGCCGAACTATGCCCAGGGCTACTTCGTCTACGACTCGAAAAAAGCGGGCGCCGTCACGGTGTCGCACCTGCGCTTCGGGCCGCGCCCGATCCATTCCACCTATCTCATCGACAAGGCAAACTTCGTCGCCTGCCACCAGTTTGTGTTTTTGGAGCGCCAGGACATGCTGAAGGATGCCGTGCCGGGCGCCACCTTCCTGCTGAACAGCCCGTTCGGTCCCGACGAGATCTGGGACAAACTGCCGCGCACCGTTCAGCAGCAGATCATCGATAAAAACCTCCGCTTTTATGTCATCGACGGCTACAAGGTTGCCAAAGATACCGGCATGGGCGCCCGGGTCAACACCATCATGCAGACCTGCTTCTTTGCCATTTCGGGAGTCCTGCCCCGCGACGAAGCCATCGAATCCATCAAGCAGTCGATCAAAAAGACTTACGGCGCCAAGGGCGAGGAAGTTGTGCGCAAGAATTTCCAGGCGGTGGAGCAGACGCTGGCCAATCTCCATGAAGTCAAGGTGCCGAAACAGGCTACCAGTTCGTTTGACCGTCCGCCCGTGGTGGCGCCTGAGGCGCCCGCCTTCGTGCAGAACGTGGTCGCGCCGATCATGGCCGCCCGCGGCGATTCGCTGCCGGTGAGCCTGTTTCCCGTGGACGGAACATTCCCGACCGGGACCTGCCAGTGGGAGAAGAGAAACATCGCCCTCGAAATCCCGGCCTGGGACCCGGAGGTCTGCATCCAGTGCGGCAAGTGCGCCATTGTATGTCCGCATGCCGCCGTCAGGATCAAAGCCTACGACATGAAACTCACGGAAAAGGCGCCCAAGACCTTCAAATGGATGACAACCAAGGGGAGCGAGTTTGTCGAAGGCATGGCCTATACCGTCCAGATCGCCCCGGAGGATTGCACCGGATGCGGCATGTGCGTGGATATCTGTCCTGCCAAGAACAAAAAGGAGACGCGCCTGAAGGCGCTCAACATGGTGCCGCAGATACCGATCCGCCTGCCCGAGCGCGAGAATTACGCGTTTTTCCTCAACCTGCCCGAATACGACCGGCGGCTGGTGCGCATGACCAGCATCAAGGCGAACATGCTGCTGCAACCCCTCTTCGAGTACTCTGGGGCATGCTCCGGCTGCGGCGAAACGCCGTACGTCAAGCTCATGACCCAGCTTTTCGGCGATCGCGCGATCGTCGCCAACGCTACCGGGTGCTCATCGATCTATGGCGGCAACCTGCCGACGACGCCCTATACGACCAATAAGGATGGGCGCGGTCCGGCCTGGAACAACTCGCTGTTCGAGGATAATGCCGAGTTCGGCCTCGGATACCGGCTCACGATCGACAAGCACGCCGAGATGGCGCGCGAACTGGTGCAGAAGCTTTCCGCGGAGATCGGCGATGAGCTGGCCTCCGGCATTCTCAAGGCCGACCAGTCGGATGAAGCAGGAATCTATGAACAGCGCGAGCGCGTGGTCGCGCTATGCAAGAAACTGGCCCGCGTGAAATCGTCGGAAGCCCGCAACCTGTTGAGCATCGCCGACTATCTTGTGAAGAAGAGCGTCTGGATTGTCGGGGGCGACGGCTGGGCCTACGATATCGGCTACGGCGGCCTGGATCACGTCCTGGCCTCGGGCAAAAACGTCAACCTCCTCGTGCTCGACACCGAGGTTTACTCCAATACCGGCGGACAGATGTCAAAGTCCACCCCGCGCGGCGCAGTAGCCAAGTTCGCCGCCGGCGGCAAGCAGGTGGCCAAGAAGGACCTCGGCCTGCATGCAATCAACTACGGCAGCGTTTATGTCGCCGCGGTTGCCTTGGGAGCCAACGACGCGCAGACCGTAAAGGCTTTTCTCGAGGCCGAGTCCTATGACGGGCCGTCGATCATTGTTGCTTACTCCCACTGCATCGCTCATGGAATCAACATGACGACCGGCATGAAGAACCAGAAGGCCGCGGTCGACTGCGGCTACTGGCCACTCTATCGCTATGATCCAAGGCTGGCCGCGGAGGGGAAGAATCCCCTGACCCTGGATTCCAAGGCTCCCAAGATCCCGCTGAAGGATTATGCCTATAACGAAACGCGCTACAAGATGCTCGCGCTGAGCCAGCCGGAAGAGGCGAAGCGGCTCCTGGCATTGGCGCAGCAGGATGTCGTGAAGCACTTCCAGTTCTATCAGCAGCTGGCGTCGCTCGACTACGGTGGAACAGCCGCTCCCGGCGTGAAGGAAAAAGAGTAAAACCTATCGGGAGCGAATTCGCCGCAGGGGCGGCAGAAACCGATTGAAAAGGAAGGCTTCTGTAGCCCCTCGGGGATTCCTTGGCACGGGGGAGTTGCAGACTCGGCCGAAGGCCTTGCGGCCCTTCGGCCTGAACCTTATACGGAACCGGGTACGGTTATTCGTGTGCCGCACCTTCGGCGCTCACAAATCAAACCATGGCGTATCCCGGCCTCACGGCCGGGCCTATTCACTTCCGGCCCTTCGGGCCTCGGCCGGACGGGCGAACGGTCTTCCACCATTTGGCTATTTGCGAATTCCGACTTTGGGCGTCAGCTGGGCGGGCGAAGGCTCTGCTGCCATTCAGCAATCTGCCAATCCGGCCCCTCCGGTATAGAGGCCCGTAGGGCCGCCAGAAAATAGGCCCGGCCGTGAGGCCGGGATAGGGACATTGCCGGGGAATCGAGCGCCGAAGGTGCGGCACGTTCATATCCACCATGAAGGAAATGCGTATAAAAAGCAGGCAGAAGCGCCGCGCTCCAAAAGCGCCTTCGGCTCACAGCAGAGTTCGTTCCTCGATTCTCTGAAGAAGTCTACTTCTTGGGGTAGCCGACCGATTGCGCAAACGCGATCTTCTGGTCCGGCCGCAGCTTAAGGGCCTTTGCCAGCGCTGCACGATCGACCATCGCTCGCACGACCGTTGCCAATCCCTCCGACGCACAAAACAGATAGGCGTTTTCCGCGACAAATGCGGCATTGGCTCCCGTGTAGAATTCCGCATCAGCCGGATTGGCCCTTTTGGCCTTCGCCAGATCAGCCACATACACCAAGTTGACGGGCGCATCTTTTACAAACGGCTGCGTCCCTGTGAGCGAACGAATGTCCTCACTCACCACCTGCCTGAGCGCGTTTTCCTTGGCATCATACAACCAGGCGCCATCTGCCATAACCACGTAGATATCGATCTCCTGCCTGTTGTTGGCTGAAGGAGCGGTGCGCTGACCGGTGCTGCGGTTGATTCCCCATGCAGCCCAAAGCAGGTTCGAAAGCGCCTGTGAAGAGAGTTTTTCGGCGGCAAACTCTCGTGTGGAATGACGTTCGTTCAATGCCTGCATGAGCGGCATCCCCCCTTCCTTCTTCGGTTGCGGCAGCTGCAGGGTCTGCAAATCCTGCGGGAGGACCGGGAATGGACCGGCGATCAGGAAAACAGACAGCATCACAAAGATTGTGCGATGAGATTTGTTTTTCATAGGTTTCTCCACCAAAGCATTGACAACGGCAGGCGGCAACTATTTCACCTGGCACCAAGGTACAAGAATTGTGGAAGGCATGGTAGGCAAATCGGTAAATCCGGTCCAGGGATGTTGCATGCCCCGGCTGGGGCAACCGAGTCACGATACTGCACAATCCCTGCCCCGTCCGGCGAGACTGTCTCAAAACTTGCTCGCGGCAGTTCCACCGCAATTGTTCGTTGCCGAAACAGCCGCGGAGCGGCGGCAGATAATAGCCGGGGGCGCAAGCCCCCGG
>CAYGWQ010000143.1:0-13165 GCA_964353465.1 uncultured Acidobacteriota bacterium
CTTCGCTGTCTACCAGGCCGGTTTGCTTGGGCTCGCCCGTGTCGTCGTTACGCTGCAGGGACGGAGCCACCGACAGCCTGTGCCGGGGCGCAGAAACATCCTGATAGTCGGCAGCGGTGACAAAGCCAAAGAAATGGGGCAGCTCATCGCACGTTACTCGGACTGGGGTCTGAAAATCCTCGGCTACATCGTGCGGAATCACGAAGACATTGTAAGTCCCGGTGTGACCGTGCTTGGAACCATCTCGGACATACCGCAGATCGTTGAAGTGAATGTTGTCGACGAGATTATCTTTGTGGGCAGCAAACCCAGCGATCTGGATAGCCTCGATGAGATCCTGGCAATATGCAAAGAGCAGGGCATACGCACACGCGTCGCCATCGATTTATTCCCGGCGAAGGTTTCAAACGTGTCCATGGAGTTTCTGGAGAATGTTCCCATCCTGACTTTCAGCACGACTCCGGACCATGCGTTTTCGCTCTTCGTGAAGCGGATCATGGACATCGCCATATCTTCGATTCTTCTGGCAATCCTGTTTCCGATTATGCTTCTGATCAGCATCCTGGTCAAATTGACTTCGAAGGGACCGATCATCTACCGCCAGGTTCGCTGCGGGTTGTACGGCCGCAGGTTCGTGCTTTACAAGTTCCGCAGCATGAGGGAAGGCGCCGAAGATGTGCTCTGGGAAATCAAACACCTCAATGAAATGGACGGTCCGGTCTTCAAGATGCGCAATGATCCGCGGGTGACTCCTCTGGGCCGGTACCTGCGCAAGAGCTCGATCGACGAATTGCCCCAGTTCTGGAATGTCTTGAAGGGTGACATGAGCCTGGTGGGGCCGCGCGCGCCGCTTCCCGAGGAAGTAAAGGAATACTCGCGTTGGCAGAGGCGCCGGCTGTCAGTCAAGCCGGGCATCACATGCTTGTGGCAGGTCTCAGGACGCAATGAGATCGATTTCCACGAGTGGATGAAGCTCGATCTGGATTACATCGACAATTGGTCGCTGTTCCTCGACCTCAAAATCCTCCTCCGTACCTTTCCCGTCGTCATCTTCGGCAAAGGCGCCCGCTGATCCGACCTCAGCCCTCAGACCTCCGATCTCAGGCCTCCGACTTTAGACCTCCGACCTCAGACTTCCGACCTCAGACCTCCGACTTCAGACCTCCGAACTCAGACTTCCGACCTCAGACTTCCGACTGCAGACTCCGGAGCTCTATGCCAAATGGCTGCCAGTACGCGGAGAGTGCGGATATCAGAGGTCGGAGGTCGGATGTCAGAAGTCGGGGATTTGAGGTCGGAGGTCTGAAGTCGGAGGTCGGATGTCGGGCTTCTGAGGTCGGAGTGTGGAATCGATCGCCTGATCCTTGTACTGCAACTGGTAAAGCTTATAGTAGATGCCCTTTTGCTTGAGGAGTTCCTGGTGTCGGCCGATTTCGCGCACGCGACCGCGGTGCAGCACCAATATGCGATCCGCATTCTGAATGGTGGAGAGCCGGTGGGCGATGATGATGGAGGTTCTTCCGGCGACAAGCTTTTCGAGCGCGTCCCGGATCAGGAGTTCTGTTTCGGTGTCAATGCTCGATGTAGCCTCATCGAGGACAAGGATCTTCGGATCATAGGCGAGGGCCCGCGCAAAGGCCAGCAGCTGCTTCTGACCGACGGAGAGGGATGAGCCCCGCTCGCCGACCTGGGTTTGGTATTGGAGTGTCAAGCGGCGAATGAATTCGGCTGCGTGGACTGTATCGGCGGCTTGCACCAGCGTCTGATCTGTGATCCCGCTGTTTCCGAGGCGGATGTTGTCCGCGACCGTCCCGGAAAAAAGAAATACATCCTGGAGTACAACCCCGATCGACCGGCGCAAACCCTGCAGGTCATAGTCCCTCACATCAATTCCGTCAACCAGGATCTGCCCCTGTTGGGTATCATAAAAACGGCTCAGCAGTCCGATGATGGTCGATTTGCCGGCGCCCGTAGCTCCGACCAGGGCCAGCTTTTCCCCGGGTTGGACTTCAAAGGAAACATCATGAAGCACCGGTTCCGACGGATTGTAAGCAAAAGTGATATTGCGGAATACGATCGAACCTTTGGCAACCGAGGCTGCTGCCGGCCGCGTGGGGCTGGTGACGCCGGGCTGTGTGTCCAGCAGCTTGAAGATCCGTTCCGACGAGGCCATCGCGGACTGCAGGATGGTGTATTTTTCGCTCAGGTCCGAAATGGGGCGGAAAAAGCGGTCCGAGTATTGCACGAACGCCACAAGGGCACCCAGGGTAAGAGCGCCTTCAAATACTTGGACACCGCCGTACCAAACCACAAGCGCGATCGCCAGGGCGCCAATCAACTCGAGAAGCGGATAGAAAATCGCGTAGTAGGCTATGGACTGCAGATTGGCATTCAGATGCTCGCGGTTGATTTCGGTAAACTTCCGGTATTGCCGCCCTTCTTGCGCAAAACCCTGAACGACGGCGGTTCCGGTGATGTTTTCCTGCAGAAAGGCATTAATGCGCGCGATGGCCGCGCGGACGCGCCGGAAGGATTCCCGAACCTTGATCTTAAACAGGATGCTCACCAGGAACAGGAGGGGAATGACGGAGAATACGACCAGGGCGAGTCTGTAATTGAGTATGAAGAGGACCACAACGATCCCGGCAAGCGTCAGAATATCTCCGAAGACGGAAATCACGCCGGCGGTAAACATCTCGTTCAGCGCATCCACATCGGTGGTTGCCCGCGTCATGAGCCTGCCGACGGGATTCTTGTCGAAAAAGGCAACATCCAGCTTCAACAAATGCCGAAAAATCTCCATACGCATGTCGTACATGATTCTCTGGCCCATTAGGTTCAAAACCCAGGTCTGGCCATAGCTGAACAGGAAGGTCCCAATCAGGGCGAGGATGTACACGGCGGCGATACCGTTCAGTCCTGCGAGATCGGATGTCCGGATGTAGCAGTCGATGGCGACTTTGGTCAGCCAGGGTGGCAGGATGGTGAGCGCCGACCCGGCGATGATATACAGGAAGGCAAGTGCTGCAGCGCCACGATACGGCCGGATGTAGCCCAAAAGGCGCCGCATCAGCTGCGCATCGTATGCTCTCCCAAGCACCTGTTCTTCCTGGTGATCCGGCATCATACGCTCAGGCTGTCGCCAGCTCCTCCTCGAGCAGCTGTTTTTGATGCAGTGCCGCGTAGGCACCGCCGCAGGCCATCAGCGTTTCGTGCGTGCCACGCTCCACGATGGCACCGTCCTGCAAAACGATGATCTCGTGGGCACCCCTGACTGTCGAAATGCGGTGGGAGACGATAATCGTAGTCCGGTCCTGCATGACCTCCTTGAGACCCTGCAAAATCCTCTCCTCGGTGTAGGTGTCGACGCTGGAGAGCGCATCATCGAGAATCAAGATCTTCGGCTCTTTGATGACGGCGCGGCTGATGGCTATCCGCTGTTTCTGACCTCCTGAAAGAGTAATACCCCTTTCGCCAACAAAGGTCTGCAGTCCCTTGGGAAAAGCCCGGATATCATCGTCAACCGCAGAAATGCGGACCGCCCGCTCGGTTTCCTGTTCCGAGATGCCGTCATGACTGCCGAACACAGCATTGGCCTGGAGGGTGTCCGAAAACAGAAAGGTCTCCTGCGGCACATAGCCGATCAGGCGCCGTAAATCCTGGAGGGGCCACTGCCGCACGTCACAGCCGTCGATGAAAATCGATTCGGGCGCCGGATCGAAAAGCCGGGCAATCAGGTTTATCAAAGTTGATTTGCCGGCGCCTGTTTGGCCGACGATTGCCAATATCTGGCCCGGTGGCAGAGTCAGGTTGATGCCGCGCAGTACCCATCGCTCTGAATTGTGGTAGCGAAAAGACAGATCGCGAATCTCAAGGCCTCCGCGGACCTCCTTGGGAACGGAGCTGCCCGGGAGGTCCCGGATTTCAGGTTCCGTCCGCAGGATCCGCAGAATGCGATCCATGGATGCCGCGCCACGCTGAAAAATATTGATCACCCAGCCGGCGGCAATCGTCGGCCAGGTCAGCATGGCCAGGTAGGCGAGGAATGCAACAAATTCCCCCAGTGTCAACTTGCCGGCTATGACCTCGCGGCCGCCATACCAGAGCAAGGCGACCGCAGACAAGCCAATGAGTGCCGAGAGCATCGGGTAGAAGAGCCCCCACAATCGGATCAGCGTGACGCTGCGCCGGACATATTCACCGTTCAATTTCTCAAAGGCGGCGATCTCCGAATCCTCCCTGGCGAACGCCTTGACCACACGAATCCCGGACAGGCTTTCATGAACTCGGGTGCTGATGTGCGAGAACTGTTCCTGGATATCTTCGAAACGATCATGAATCTGGTGGCCGAAGCTCTTGACACTCAGAGAAGCGAGCACCAGCGGAATGTAGGCAAGAATCGTGAGCTTCCAGTTTAATTGGAGCAGGATGGCCGTGGTGATGATGGCAGTGATCACGGTTGTTACCGAGTACATGATCCCCGGACCAAGCACGGAGCGCACGGCATTCAGATCATTCGTCGCCCGGGACATAATGTCGCCCGTGCTTTGCGCCTGAAAGAACGACAGCGACATTTTCTGCAGGTGTGCGAAGAAGTCGTTGCGCAGGTCATATTCGATTTGCCGGCTCGCCCCGATGAGAATCTTCCTCATCCAGTAGCGAAAGAAACCCTCTACGACCGAAATGCTTACAATGAAGGCTGCATAGCGGGGAAGTCTCTCGGGCGCAAAGGCGACCTGGATATCATCGACTACATATTTGAGCACCCAGGGAGAGACCATGCTGGCCGCCACGGTGCAGATGACCATGCCGAAACCGAGCCACAATTGGAAGCGGTACCTGCGCAGATAGGGGACGAGGTATAGAAGACTGGACCTGCTTTGCATAGAAGGGAATCCCAACGGACCGGCTCAGCTGCCGGCGCGCGGTCCTCGCATATCCTTGTAGGGCATGGCCTGTCCCTGACGCAACTTGAAGTCAACCGAATAGCTTCCGAACTGCCCGCTAAAGTCAGGGTACGCCAGATTGAATGAGGCGGTTGCATCGGGCGCAACTACTTCCGCATCCATCCGGACCACCGTGGTTTCGATCAAGATCCCGTCCGAAGCATACAGGCGAATTTGCGCATCGAGTTTCTCGATCGGCTGGGTGGAAATGTTGCGGATGACACCCCGGATGTGAAATTCCTTCCCTTTGATTTCGTCGCCGAGATAAAGGAGCGAGATCGCTTCCTGGGGAGGTGTTTCCCCTTTCCGGAGCCGCAAGCTTTCTGCCATGCGGCCGATTGTTCCCTCCGGCAATGAGATCAAAATGAGGCCGGCAGCTACACAAACGGCAAGCAGGATCAGAGCGCCGCGCATAATTTCGCCTGGAACGGTTGTGCCGGGCCGCGAGGAATATTCGAAAAGTTGAGGATGGGAGGATGGGCTTTTGGCGCCGGCGGCCGGTGCTTTTCTTTTCGCGCGGGATCGGCGGCGATGGTAGAGGAGGTATCCGACTATCAGCAAAACCGCCAGAGCCGCCAGGCCTATGCGTGTGTATAGTGGATTATAGGTCAGCGATAGGATCGACATTAGGCTAAGCGGCAGGGCGTTTTTTTATTTTAGTCGGCGACGTAGGTTTTTGATCCCAAAAGCCTTTCTTATCCTTAAATTCCGGTTCGGTGCCCAGCAACTTCATGCTGATCTTGCCGAGGATGCGTTTTTCTACTGAACCGAGCGACTGCAAGGACACGTATTTTTCCTCCCCATCCAGGTCGCGGTTCAGCGCCTCCATCTTGGTCCGCACCGTAATCATGGTCTGCGTAGGCGATGTGTTTTCAAACACCGCCTCTACAGTGTAGCGGGCGCGCAGCCAGGTTCCCGTTATGGTGTCGCCCTTGACCGCTACTTTATCCACTTCCGAAGAAGTAAGCGAACCGGAGATGAACTCGTAAGGCCGGGTAGTGAGGCGGCCTCCCGGAAGGTCCTCGAGCTCAACCTTGTAACCCAACTCCTCGAAAACCGCACGCGTCGCGCGCATGACCACCTCGCGCTTGTTGGGAAAGGTCATCGGATCGGGGAGCGAAGGTTTGCCAAGCTGATCCCAGGCGGCCGCGCCGGGTGCCATCCAGCCGATAATCAATGCTGCCAGGAATAACATGGCTTGTTTAACGTGTTGATAAATTATGGGCTTTCCGCTCACCTGGAAATCGTAGCATCGTCCTCCAGTCAAGTCAACAACAAGGCCGAAAAGGGGACATTCCGCTTTTCCAGTCTGCAATGGCAATTTGAGTGCCAGGATGGGAAAAACGGAATGTCCCCTTTTCGGTCCGAGCTGCTAACGCCCGGGCGAACGCGCGCCGCGCTTCTGATAGCGTGACACCGCTTGGAGGTGAGACTGGAGATCCTTGGAAAAGTAGTGGGTACCGTCGTTGCGCGCTACGTAGTAAAGATAGTCGCTCACTGCCGGAGATAGGGCTGCTGCGAGGGAATCACTGCCGGGATTGGTAATCGGCCCCGGGGGTAGGCCGGGATGCAGATAGGAATTGTAAGGAGACGCCATGCCGAGGTCGGTCTTGCGGAGATTGCCATGGTACGTGCCTGCCTGTTTCATGGCATAAATGATAGTGGGATCACAGGCCAGGGGGATCTTTCTGCGCAGGCGATTGGTCAAGACCGATGAAACGAGGCGGCGCTCTTCCGCGTTCCCGGCTTCCTTCTCAATCATGGAAGCCAGCGTCACGATCTGGCGCAAATTCCAGCCTGCTGGAAGAGGAGTGGCGGCAAGCAACCGGGACATCCTGCTGCGGAACTGGGCAACCATGACGCGCAGGATCTCCTCGGAGGAACTCTGCCGGGGAAACCGGTACGTATCAGGAAAAAGGTAACCTTCCAGACCATCCGCATTATTATCCAGATCCGAGATCCAATCAATCCTATGGATCAACTCCGCCAGTTCTCTCTCGTTGCCGAATCCGTTGCGTGCCAGGAGCTCGATGGTCTCCCGCGCGGTCAGACCTTCCGGAATGACTACCGTCCGAAAGTAGGCATCGCCCTGAACAAGTCTCCGCACAATCTCAACCGGGCGCGCCGGCGCGCTGAATCTATATTCGCCGGCCTGCAGACGGCGCCCCAGGCCAGCCCAACGGATATACAAAACAAAGGGCAGCCGGGCATGGAGCACTCCGCCGTTTAGTAATGCATCCGCAATGGCATTCGTTCCCGCTCCGCGTGGGATCTCCACAAAGCGCTCTTCGTTCCCCCCTCCGAAGTAGGGTGTGGCAAACTCGCGTTGCAGCCAGAGTCCGAATGCCCCCAGAAGGGCCGACAAGGCAAGGAGGATCCAGAAAAACCAGCGGCGCACGTCTTAAGATTCCTCTAGAAATCGTTCTAAAATGATGGCGGCGGCAAGCGAATCCACCGTGCGGTATCGGCGCTGCCGCCGGGAATTCATGGTTTTCCACACTTCGATCGCCTCAACGGTCGACAACCTCTCGTCAACCTCAAACAAAGGCAGGCGCAATTCTTTGCGCAACAAGTCGATCATGCGCCTGACCGCTTGCACGGATGCGCCGGAGCTGCCATCCATGTTCAGCGGCAGCCCGATCACCAGGGCGTCAACGGCGTTCTCTTGAATCGTCGCCCGCAAACGGCGCAGCAGATCACGAGGGCTCGAATTCGGGATGGAGGGCAACGGGCGCACCACCACCCCCAACTCATCGCTGGCAGCGAGCCCGATATTTTTGCTGCCGAAATCCAATGCAAGAGCTCGACCCGGGCGCATGCCGTCATTGGAACACAAGGGCATGAGGCCGTCAAGAAAAGGCATCCGGCCAATAATGTTTGCCGGGGCAACCCCAATGCTATATAATTTTTGAGTTTTGACTCATGCGTTGCGGAGGTTTGATGCTCCAAAAAGGGAAGATCCTGGTCATTATTTTCTCGGCGGTAATCATTCTATACGGCGCCACTGCGGCCTTTTATGATAAGGTGGTTGCCAAGGATGAGACCCTTCCGGCGCTGACAGTCTTCATGGATGCTCTGCGAACCATCCATCGAGATTATGTCGAGGCGCCCGACATGAACAAAGTTCAGGAAGGAGCCATGCGGGGGATGATCGACGCTCTCGATCCCTACAGCACTTACCTGACCAAGAGTCAGGTCCAGGCGCTGGACGGTCCCAAGGACAGGAATGCGGACATAGGATTGGTGCTTTCCAAGCGCGCCAGCATCCTGTGTGTTGTGTCTGCCGAGCGAAACCGGCCGGCGGCAAAGGCAGGAGTACGACCTGGTGACTACCTTGTGTCCGTCGATGGGGTAAACGTGGAGGATAAGAGCATACTCGAGGCCGATGCCATGCTTCGCGGCTCGCCGGGTAGCAAAGTAAAGATTGCTGTTTTTCGCGGTGCCGCGGTCAAACCTGTTGAGTTCGAAATAGTTCGCGAGGTTGATATGCCGGCTGCGGTCGGTTCGCGAATGCTGGATGGCCGGATCGGTCTGATTGAGATCTCTTCGCTGGCGGATCAGACGCTGGAGCAAACCCGGGTCAAACTCAAGACCCTGATTTCGGCAGGGGCGCAGAAGCTGATCCTGGATTTGAGAGATTGTGCCGACGGCAGGCCGGCTGACGGCGCCAATTTGGCCAATTTCTTTTTAAAGGAAGGCTCGATTTATTCGACCAGGGGGCGCGATGGCGGTATCATCGAGGACGCCAAAGCGGTCCCTGAAAGGTTCGTCAGCGACCTTCCCCTGGCGGTTTTGATTAACGCTTCAACAGCGGGACCGGCAGAAATCACTGCCGGGGCACTCAAAGCCGGTGGCAGGGCAGTTGTGGTCGGAGAGAAATCATTCGGCATTGGTTCGGTGCAAACGCGCATTCAATTGCAGAGCGGGTCGGTGCTATTCCTTTCTACGGCGAAGTTCTATACTCCCGACGGGAAAGTCATCGAGGATGATGAAATCTTCCGGGACACCGGCATCAAGCCGAACATCGAAGTTCCCGACCAGGAAAGGCTCCAAGACTTGCTGGTCAATTCGTACTTCGACGCACAGGACGATGCCGCCAAGTACTTGCAGCTCAGAGACAAGGTGAATCAGGAGCAACTGGAGAAAGCGGTCGAAGTCCTTACAAAGGGATTGGCGACCCAGAAACGCGCCGCGTAGGCCCGAAAAACCGGAATAGTGTTGACACCTTTTCAACCTTTCTGGTAGCTTTAAACCCTGTTTTTATAGGCGCGTAGCTCAGGGGGAGAGCACTTCCTTGACGCGGAAGGGGTCAGCGGTTCAAATCCGCTCGCGCCTACCAAGTTGCCCCACAGGAGTCATGACTCCAAATTGGAAGACTGCGATGAAGGCTGTGCCCCAGTATCAATCCTTTTCCTCCAAGAATTTTACAAGTTAATGAACAGGAAAGGTTTGAGCCTTTCTCATAGCCTCGGGCACCGAGGTGATACGGGCAAGGGCTCATGGTAAATTTATGGCGCTGAAGGTCACTTACGCAGATGGCAGGGCGGGCAAAATCGAGGATGGCGGCGAGCAGCTGGAAGTCTATCGACACAGCACGTCACATCTGATGGCTGCTGCCGTCGATGCTCTATTCCCCGGCACCCACTTGGGCATTGGCCCGGCGATAAGTGATGGCTTCTATTATGATTTCGAGCGCACAGAGAGTTTCGTTGAGGACGATCTTAAGAAAATCGAACAAAAAATGCAGGAATTGGCGGCACGGAAACTGAAATTCGAGCCTTCCCTGGTCAGCAAAGATGAGGCGATCAAATATTTCGCGGCTCGCGGCGAACATCTCAAGGTCGAGTTGATCGAAGAGAAAGCCGGACAAGCCCTCTCATGCTACCGCCTGGGAGACCTTGTTGATTTCTGCACCGGTCCCCATGTCGTGGACACCGGATCGATTGATCCCGCAACCTTCCGTCTCATCAGCCTCGCCGGCTCCTATTGGAGAGGCGATGAGCATAGAGAGCGGCTGCAGAGAATTTATGGAACGGCCTTTCTTACCAAGGCGGAGCTGGACGCCTATCTGACCCAGATGGAGGAGGCTAAGAAACGCGATCATCGAAAGCTGGGGCGGGAACTCGATCTGTTCAGCATCTCCGAAGAAGCCGGGCCCGGCTTGATCTTTTGGCACCCCAAGGGCACTCGCGTGCGCATGGAGATTGAGCGATTTCTTACTCCCGAGCTCATCAGCCGCGGCTACGAGTTTGTAACCACTCCCCATGTCGCGCGCAACAGTCTCTGGAAGACTTCGGGGCACTACGACTACTACCGCGAGAACATGTATGTGTTCAGCATCGAGGATGAGGAGTTCGTCATCAAGCCGATGAACTGCCCGGGGCACATCCAGATTTATCAGTCCAAGATGCGGAGCTACCGGGACCTGCCGGTGCGCTTCGCCGAATACGGGACTGTATATCGTTATGAGAAGAGCGGCGTTCTGCACGGCATGCTGCGCGTGCGCGGTTTTACCCAGGATGATGCCCACATCTTCTGCACGCGTGATCAAGTCTACGGTGAAATCCTGGCCCTGCTAGACCTGGTTCTTTTTGTGATGAAGAGCTTCGGATTCGAAAAGTACAAGGTGGAGCTCTCCGTCCGCGACGAAGCGAAGCAGGAGAAGTATGCGGGCACCGCCGATGACTGGGCAATGGCGGAAGGAGCTCTGGTCCAGGCGATGAAGGAACGGGAGATGGTGTGGGAGCGCATGGAGGGCGAGGCCGTCTTCTACGGGCCGAAGATCGACGTCAAGCTCATCGACGCTATCGGACGACCGTGGCAGCTGTCAACGGTGCAGTTCGACTTCACCCTGCCCAAGCGGTTTAATCTGAAATACATAGGGCCGGACGGCCACGCGCACCAGCCCGTCATGCTGCATCGCGCGATCCTGGGCTCGATCGAACGCTTTTTTGGAGTTCTGATCGAGCATTACGCCGGTGCTTTCCCGATCTGGATGGCACCGGTGCAGGTGGTACTCATCCCGATCGCCGAACGTCATCACGCTTACGCACAGCAGGTCGCGGCGCGGCTGCGCCTGGCCGGATTGCGCACGGAACTTGATGACAGGAATGAGAAGATGGGGTACAAGATTCGAGAGGCGCAGACGCAAAAGGTTCCCTACATGCTTGTGGTCGGCGACAAGGAGGCGGAAAACGGTCAGGTTTCGGTCCGGAACCGCTTCCAGGGAGACGAGGGCGCCCAGACACTGGATAGTTTCCTCGCCAAGATTAAAGGATTCATTGAAACCCGGGCGGCCCGCCCCTAGCCTGGGCAAGAGTTTTCGCCTCTGAGGAGGCGAGGAGGAGGTTCGCAATCAAACAAATCAGAGTTCGCATTAACGAGATGATTCGGGCGAAAGAAATTCGCGTCATCGACGAGAACGGCGAACAGTTGGGGATCATGACCCCGGAACAAGCGCTCGCGCATGCACAAGGGCGGGACCTGGATCTCGTGGAAGTGGCCCCGGGCGTTACGCCGCCCGTATGCCGCATCATGAATTACGGCAAGTTTCAGTATCAGAAAAGCAAGCGGGCTCACGACGCGAAAAAGCATCAAAAAATTGTGACCCTCAAGGAAGTCAAATTCCGGCCCAAGACCGAGGAACACGATTATCAGTTCAAGAAGAACCACATCGTCCGTTTTTTGACGGATGGCGACAAGGCGAAGGCGACGATCGTCTTCCGGGGCCGCGAGATGACCCATCAGGAGATAGGCCGCCGGCTTATGGACCGTTTGCTGGCCGACCTCGCCGAGATCGGCGAAGTGGAGAAGGCCCCCCGGATGGAAGGGTATGCACTGGTTGCGATCTTCGCACCCAAAAAGAGTTAGGCACGCCGCTGCCTTTGCAGGCCGAAAAGACCGCGCGCAACAGAATGACTGAATAAGGAGACTTTTGTGAAAAAGCGGAAAACGAACCGAAGCGCCGCCAAGCGCTTCAAGCTGACAGGTACGGGTTTAATCAAGCGCCGCCGAAGTCATGCGCGCCATATCCTGACCAAGAAGGCGCGCAAGAGGGTGCGCAAACTGACATCGCCTGCGCTGGTGAGCAAGGCCGACACCGGTCGAGTCAAGAGGATGCTGAACATTTAAGCGCTGCCGCCGTCCCTGCCGCATCGCAGGTACGCGGATCGCATACTTTGGAGTGATTCCATGCCGAGAGTGACGAGAGGTAACAAGCGGGTCCAGCGACGCAAAAAGATCCTTAAGCTGGCCAAAGGATACCGCCTGACTAAGAGCAAACTGCACCGGTCCGCAAAGGAGTCTGTCGAACGCGGATTGCGTTTCGCCTATAGAGACCGGCGGACCAAAAAGCGTACTTTCCGCAGACTGTGGATTATCCGCCTGGGCGCCGCAGCACGCCGCAACGACATTTCCTACAGCAAGTTCATGCTTGGCTTGAAAAAGGCGTGTGTGGAAATTGACCGCAAGGTTTTGGCCGACATCGCCATCAAAGATCCCGAAACCTTTGCCCGCCTGGCTGAAACGGCGAAAGCGGCACTGGCAACGGCCTAGGACTGATTGCAGATCACATGCCATCGAACGCCCGGTGTCCCGCGATGCCGGGCCTTTCTTTTTAGAGGGTCAGATGAGTGGGTCGTTCGAAGAGCTACGCAGGCAGTTTGAAGAGGATGTGGTTCACGCTTCGAGTTTCGACCATCTAAAGTTGGTCCGCGATAAATGGCTTGCTCGTGAGAATGGCATCATTACCGGAGAGATGAAGCGTCTCCGGGAGCTGCCTAAAGAGGAACGACCCGCTTTTGGCCAGGAAATGAACCGGCTGCGGGATTTGGTTGAGAGCAGGATCGAGGAGTCGCGCACCGCCCTGCAAGCGTCCGAGGTTTCGAAAAGCCGCATGCGTAGCGACGTTACTCGGCCGGGGTATCCGCATGTGCTGGGTACGCTGCATCCGATCCGGCAGCTTCAGGAGGAAATCGAGGGAATCTTCGTCAGCCTTGGATTCACCGTCTTTGATCTTCCAGAAGTGGAACTGGACTACTACAACTTCGAAGCGCTAAACATGCCGCGCAACCACCCGGCCCGGGATGCACAGGATACATTTTATTTTGATGAAAACCTGCTCCTGCGCACCCATTGCTCTACAGTGCAGGTGCATGCCATGGAATCCATCAAGCCTCCCATCCGGGCAGTCAGCATGGGCAAGGTGTATCGGCGGGATC
>CAYGWQ010000144.1:0-13133 GCA_964353465.1 uncultured Acidobacteriota bacterium
ACCGGGATCTCAATCAGCATGCCGCGCCGGTCCTCGATCCTCGGCATCACGATGGTGAGAACGCCGTTGACCAGCATGGCGCGCGAGCGACCCGCATCCACAACCCGGTCAATGCTGATCTGCCGATCGAACTTGCCGTACCGTCGCTCCAGGCAAAAGTAGGAAAGGCGCTGGAGCGCCGGCGCCGGCTCCCGTTTTGTGCCTTGAATCCTGAGCATGGGGCCTTGCATAGTGAGACGGATGTCCGCAGGCTCGATGCCGGGCAGTTCCACCCGGACCGTGACGGCCTCCGCGGTTTCACAGATGTCGATATTGGGAATCCAGGCTCCCAACGCGATTTTTTCGAGAATTTCTTCGCTTTCCAGAATCATGTTGGACCGCACCTGTTCGTAGTAGTCTCGCTTGCGCGATTTCGACATGGTCTACCCTGGAGCCAATCGGACAACTCGCTCTTCGCCACCGGGAGGTATGGCGCGCCGCTCACGACGGCTTCTTTTCAAACAACTCGTTGATTTCGGTCATGAATTCCGCCACATCTTCAAATTCCAGATAGACCGAGGCGAACCGCAAATAGGCGACTTTATCCAAGCGCCTCAGCTCCGATAGCAGGATTTTGCCGATGCTCCCCGTATCCATCTCACGCTCCGGACTCTCCTGGACCCGAAGCTCGACCAGATCAACGATTTTTTCAAGTTGCGTGAGGCTGACCGGGCGCTTTTCGCAGGCCTTGAGCAAGCCGGTCAGGATCTTTCCACGGTCAAACTTCTCCCTGCCGCCGTCCTTTTTCACGACCATGTAAGGAATTTCATCAATGCGCTCGTAGCTCGTGAATCGGCGAGAACACTGCAGGCACTGGCGACGGCGGCGGATCGAATCTCCGTCCCGGCTTTCACGAGAATCCACCACGCGATCTTTGGTATGTCCGCAATAGGGGCACTTCATCGGTTTGGACCCCAATCTGCGCGGGCTGGGACAAACCACAATCCCCATCCGCGGACTGTGAAAAATGGTTCCGGCCTATCCGTCCAGCCTTCAAGTTCGCTATTTCAAAGACGTTACAGAAATAAATATGAAATTACCCGAAAGGTCAAGAGGAAACGCACTTGGGTCGCAGGCAATGTTGCAGAATTCTAGTGATCGTAGGAAAATGTATTTCTGAACACCGGCACCTGTTAAAGTAGCTTGTCGGACGACTCATGCCTTACGATCACAGTTGAGGATTATGCAACCTCGCCGGGATCCATGGATTGAGCCTGTTTTATTGAACTTTGGCCTGTTCTGTTTCGTTATGGGGGACAGGAGATAAGGAGTCGCGATTGCTCCCAGGCGATGAAAAAGCCGTTGAGCGCTGTCTCCGGGGAGATGACGCAGCATGGGAGGCGGTTGTGAATTCGTACGGCAAACGGATCTACAACCTGAGCTATCGCTACACTTGTCGCCGGGACGAGGCGGAAGATCTGACTCAGGAGATTTTTATCCGGGTATATCAGAATCTGAAGAGCTTCCGCGCAGAATCCGGCAGCTTCCAGAGTTGGATTATGAAGGTTGGGCGCAATTTGATCATCGATCACTTCCGGCGGACGCGGCGTTATCAGCAGGCCGCAGGGACTGAGGAAATGGAAATCATGAATCTGAAGGATGACAAGGTGCCCAGTCCTTATAGGATTGCTGAACAAGCGGAAGCTTCTCGATTTCTTATGGAAGGCCTGCAGGCTTTGCCTCCGGAGCTCAAGGAAGCGGTTATCCTGCGCGATCTCGAAGACATGTCCTATATGGAGATCGCAGAACTCCTCGGAATTCCGGAGGGGACGGTCAAGAGCCGGATCAACCGGGCGCGCTTGGAGCTGGCGAAACTGTTAACCAAGCGGCGGACCCAGGCAGGGATGCAGGTCTAGGGGGTACGTATGAAGTGCGGATTCGTTGAAGAACGCTTGAGCGAATATGTCGAGCGCAGCCTGCCGCACGAAACCATGGTGCAGGTGGCCGAGCACCTTCAGGAATGTCCCGGCTGTTCGGGCTTGATGGAGGAAATGCGGTTCATTCTCGTGACCTGCAAGGTATTTCCCACCTTCGAGCTGGACACGGCATTGCTCGACAGGATCCTGCTCCGGACTTCGGGGCGGCCACGGACGCGGCCGCTCCGGGAGCGGCTCCGATCGTACTTTTTACAGCCCGTGCTGACGCCCCGTTTTGCCGCCGGCGTCGGATTGGTCCTGCTCTTTCTGGCCCTGGTCGTGGATCTGCTGGCGCCCCGCGCAAGCGTGCTGGCTACGGTCCTATCGCCCCGCGAGTTGTTCGGGCAGATGGACCGCGGTGTGCAGCAAATCTACAGCGAAGGATTGAGACTCTATACTTCAAAGAACGAGTGGCAGGAGCAGTTCATATCTTACAAAAACAACCTGTTAGGCAAGCTTGGCATCATGATCGAGCAGCTTGACGTCCCGGTCGAAGGAAAGAAAAAGGCGACCGAGCCCAAGCAGCCGGGAAAAACCCCGAAGCAGAAGAGCAGCGTGATGCTGTTCCCCGCTTAGGCGGGGCAGGCGGCCCGGAAGGAGATGACCGATGAAATGCTCATATCATCCTACGGTGGATTCCCAGGAGTTCTGCAGCACGTGCAGCAAGGCGCTCTGCACGGAATGCTCGCATCAGATCAAGGGCAAGGTTTTCTGCCAGGATTGCCTGGTACGCGGCGCCGAATGGGCCTCTGCCGTCAAGGACCTCCGCATACCCAACGATGCGCCCAAACGCGCGGCGGCGCTCTCCCTGATTCCCGGAATGGGCGCAGTCTATAACGGCGAATACCAGAAGGCGATCACGCAGTTCGCTATCTTCGCTGCTCTCGTCGTCATGGGTGACAATGTCAATGGCGTGTTCGGCTTCGGCGCATTCGTTTTTCTTATCTTCACCATGTTCGATTCCTATCGTGCAGCGGAGGCCAATCTGCGAATGCGCCTTGAGTCCAGGACCGTGAAAGAAAGCCCGGCCAAGGACAGGACGGTTGCCGCCTGGGGCATCATCCTGATCATTCTGGGAGTCCTGTTCCTGGCCAAGAATTTCATTCGTTACGACTTCCTCCACCGGCTGTGGCCGCTTGCCTTTATCGCACTGGGTGCATACATCGTATACCGCTCTCTGCGGGATCGAGAAGAAGAAGCGGCCGCTAAAAACACGGCTGCGTTGAGCGAGCCGAAAGACTAACATCAGGAGGATTTCATGTCCGCTGGTTCCCGTAAAGGCGCCTTGATATTCGGGCTGATCCTGATCGGCATCGGGCTGGCCTTTTTTCTCGCCACTTGGTATTCCTCTGCCGCGATATGGCAGATCATCGCCACCTATTGGCCGCTGCTCCCGATCCTGGTGGGGGCGAAAAAAATCTACGGCTATTTTACGTGGCAGGAAGAGCCTGCAGCGCCTGATGCTCCGCGCCCGCGCTCTCGCAAATGCCGCCCTTCGATGTTGGGAGGCCTGCTCTGGGCGGGCCTGGGGATCCTGTTCCTGCTCCGCAACTTCGGCATCGGGCCCGATTTCTGGTCAATGGCAGGCCGCTATTGGCCGATCCTGCTGATCCTGCTCGGCCTGGGAAAAGTAATCGACTACTTCCGCCAGAAGGAAGGAGTCTCTCTCAGGATCGGGGAAGTCTTTGGTCTCCTCCTGGTGCTCGTCATCGGTTCCGCGATCTCCAAAATCCCCAACAGCGCCATGCACGACCTCTTTCTGATGGCGCCGATCCGCATCGGAGACACCGATGTGAACCTGGGCTCATCCTACGGCTATACCCAGGAGGCCTCCTATCCCCTGCGCACGGGGCTGACTCTGCGCGTCGACAATTCTCACGGCATGGTTACGGTGTCGCCGGGCAGCGATGGCGAGATCCGGGTCCGCTTGCGCAAAGTGGTTTTTGAAAATGATGAGACGCGCGCCAAACAGATAGCCGGCGAGATTCAAATTCAGGGCGGCGAAGAAGGCAAGGCGGAAGCGTCGGCCTTTGTCATTAAGACGAATCGCGAGGATCTGTCCGCCAAGAATTACCGCTTCAACACCGATATGGACATTTTCGTCCCGAAACAGGCGCAGCTGGAAATCCTGAATCCCTTCGGCGGGGTGAATGTCTCAGGCCTCGACGGCAAACTCAACATCCAGTCCAGCCACCAGCCGCTGGAAGTGCACGACTGCACCGGCAGCTTCACAATCGCGAACCGTTACGGCGAATCCAAGCTGATCAACTTGACGGGCAACCTCTCGGTCGAAGCCCGCGGGCGGGTCTCGGTCGATGGCATCAAAGGCGATGTCGCTGTCCGCAACGAATACTCGCCGGTAGTGCTGAACAACATCGAAGGAAAAGCAACGGTAGCGAATATTGAAGGTAGCATCACCCTCGATCACGTCTCAAAACCTGTGATCATTGACGCGCGCGGCAGCCAGGTGACCGCCGGCAACCTGGGAGACAGCTTGAAAATCACCAGCAGCCACCGGCGCATTTTGGTCAACGACGTGGCCGGCAGTTTAGCTCTCTCCAGCAGCTATGCCAATACTACGATAAAAAGGATCAAAGGGAACGTGGATATCGAATCCAATTCCGACCGGATCACCCTCGATGACGTCGACGGCTACATCAAGACAGTGGCCCAGGGAACCTCCATGAGAGTGAACACTGTCGGCGGACCGGTGGAAATCGCTACCACCCTGAGAAACGTGGTCGTCAACAACTTCGGCAAGGGCTGCAAGATAACCAATGAGCGCGGCGATATCAGCCTGTCTACGGCCGTTCTGGGCAAGGAGGAGATCGTAGTAAGAAACCGCAACGGCGACATCACGCTGATTCTGCCTCCGGAAGGCGCGTTTCAGATCGATGCCACTGCACGCAACGGACGGATTTCTTCGGACTTCGCCGGTCTTGAGCCGGTTTCCGGAGCCGGGGATTTCACCACGCTCAAGGGGAGATTCAAGGCGGGCGGCCCGAAGATCACCCTCGAGACCGAAAATCAGGACATCTATGTGCGCGCCCGGGAAGCTGAACAGCAGGACAGGCGCAATCGATAGATGTGTATCTGCAATCGCCATGGACAGGATGGAATTCCTGGCCTAGGAGACGTTCGATGAGACACATTCTCTTGCAGGCAAGTATCGCAGCGGCTCTTCTCCTCTCCGCCTGCGGGCTGGAAGAACGGTTTCCCGTCGAAATGGTCCAGATGGATCAGAGCCGCCCTCTCAGCGACGAAGCATCCCTCGATGCCAATGTCAGCCTTGACATCGGTTCGATCGAGATCTCCGGGGAGTCCTCTTCGAAACTGTATGCGCTCGACCTCGAATACGACAAGGTCAACTATCAGCCGGAAATCAACTACGATCAGGCCGGCTCGCGCGAAGGTCGCCTCTCTTTCAGGCTCGAGGCCTCCAGCAAATTCCGCAGCCAGCGTTACACCAACCGGCTGCGCTTGAACCTGTCCGACGCGGTGCCGGTCAGCCTCCGGATCAATAATGGCGTGGGCGAATCACGCTTGGCCCTCTCGCGCCTGCGATTGACCCGTCTCGATTTGGAAGCCGGCGTCGGCGGCGCCAAACTCTCCGCGTACGAGCCGAACGCCACGATTTGCGATGAAATCCGTTTGCGCAACGGCGTGGGCAGCCTGGATGCCGTCGGCCTGGGCAACCTCAACTTCCGCCGGCTTGATTTCGAGGGTGGGGTGGGCGGAGCTAATCTCGATTTTTCGGGCGATTGGAAACGGGACGCCGAAGTCCGGATCCAGGTCGGCGTGGGCGGCGTAACGGCGAGGATTCCCCGCGGCATAGGGGTGAAGATCACTGCACAAAAGCACTTCCTGAGCGGCCTTCAGCTTGACGGCTTCCGCCGCGAGGGGAACGACGACTATTACAGCGAGAACTACGACAGAACCACGGTGCATGTCACCATAGTTGTCCAGACCGGCATCGGAGGATTCAAGTTAACCTGGATCTGAAACTTCTGCCGAACCGTTTGGCCGAAAAACAATCGCCGCAGCCAGACGAAGCATGGCCAGCAGCAAGAGCTGCCGTCGTTCCCGGGAATTCAGCGAAACTGAGGATTGTTCTTCCTGTTCCCCGAATCCTGAGAAGCTGATCCCAGCGCCTTCAATTCGGCATCCGCGATGCCGGACTGCGACGGATCGATTCCTTTCAAGATCAGATACGCCCGCCTGGATTCTTCCTTCATTCCCTTGGCTGCATAAGCGCGCGCCAAGGTCAGGCAGGCTTTGCCGTTTTTGGGATAGATCTCAAGGGCTGTCTGCGCATGAGCAAGGGCCTTGTCGTATTGCCCGATTGCCAGGTAGACGGCAGCAAGATCTCTATGGACTATCTCGTTGCGGGGATTGGCTTTGAGGGCCATCTCATAGAAGCGTAGCGCCTGGCCATAATCTTTAAGCGAAAACCATACGGCACCGAGATTCTGCAGCACATCTTCATCAGTCGGAGATTCTTTGAAGGCCTTCAGGAAATACTCAAGTCCCTGATCCGTTTTCCCCTGCTTGAAGCAAGTTGATCCTAGGCCCAAGTAGAGGTTAACCAGGAGACGCTTCTTCCTTAGGAAGGATTTCTCCCAGAGCGCCAGCGCTTTTTCACCCCATTCCCGGGCTTTTTCGTAATCCCCGAGCTGAAAGTAATAGCTTCCAAGGCTGTTGGCAGTTAATGCCGATGTGGGCGAGCGCCTCATGGTTTCGAGATAAAGAGTAGGGGTGTCGCGCCATACGGAGATTTCGGACCAAAGCATCCACCCCCAAACCGCCAGCAGCACGCTCAGGACGGCGACGCCAAACCGTAGATTAACCCACCGAGGGCGGGAGGGCCATGAATGTATCAGTTGGCGGGCGAGCAGCGGGATGAGCAGACAAGACCCTAAGGTAGGGATGTAAAGGTAGCGATCGGCAAAAACATTTTCGCCGATACCGGTAATGTTCAGCAACGGAAGGAGCGTCAAAATGCTGTAGCCAAACAAGAACAGCAAGATGCTCTGGCGGCGCAGTATCAGGGTGATCGACGCGACAGCCACAAGCACGGCCAAATACAGCAAAAAATCCCAGGCCAGAATGCTCGTGGTCGGCACGAAAACATGAAATGCATTGATGCCGTAAGGAATGAACATCTTGGCAACATACTGGCCAAACAATACGATCGAACTTAGTATCCGGGAGGCTGCGCTCAATTCGAGGGGATTCTGCTGGACAAAAAACACTTGTAATGCGGTCACCCGCATGACGGCGTAAACGGCGAATACGCCCGCAAACATGGAATAGCGCGACCAGCGCAACTTCTTATACAGGCACCAATCCAGCCAGGCGGCAACTATGGGGAAAGTGAATGCCATCTCTTTGGAAAGCAGGGCTCCGAGAAAGAAGCACATATTAAGGATGAGGGCAGTGCGTTTCTTTGGTTCCTGGCCGTCCTTGAGATAGAAATAAAGAGCGGAAAAGTAAAACGAGGCACAAAGCGGATCCGTAACGCCGGCGATCCAGGCTACCGATTCTGAATGGATTGGATGAAGGGCAAAAAGAAGGCCTCCAACAGCACTGACCAACCTGCTGCCGGTGAGGCGAAAACCGATCAGAACGACAAGGACGCTGGAAAAAGCGTGCAGCAGCATATTGAAGAGGTGATAGCCCTGCGGCTGCAATCCCGATATGGAATTAGCAACCGCATAAACCAGCATGTGCAGCGGTCTATAATAGTTTGATGAACCTTTCGTTGTGGCAAATGCCCAGACATCGGTAGTGAAGAAACGCAGTACGTTTGACCAATCACGGATCCAAGGATTGCGCAGAATCTGGAAGCGGTCATCATCGACGAAATCATAGGAAATGCTGCGCACAACTCCAAGGAACGCAACCAACGCCACCAGGGCGAGTATCCACAAGGGGATGCGCCCTGCGGTGGTAGAGGGCAGGATCCCCTCTCTCTTTTTGTCTTTCTTCATCCTGCTTTTCTTGCCCAATGGAACTCACCTCCTGGTTGGGACAGGTAGATCTCGCTTTGTGCCCATGTTAATCGTCCGGAGCGCTGCAGAATAGGAAAAACAAGTTGCAGTTTCGATGAATCCCTTGGAGGCATGGCAGCCCCTGCCTCCGATATGCAAACCTGGAATCGCTTTCGGTGATGGGAGTGGCTTGCGTCAGGCGCCAGCCGATCAAGCGGGGACGGAGCCTCCGGCAGTCGAGCTGACGCTGGCTTTCGGCTCGACTTCCCCGACCAGATCCTCGGCTGAAACCACCACGATGCCGCTGTCGGTAACTTGGAACCGCTTTCGGTCTTCGTCCGGATCCAGTCCGATTTCTGTCCCTTTAGGCAGCCGCACTCCCCTGTCGATGATGGCCCTGGAGATCCGGGAATGGCGTCCAATCTCAACGTGCGGGAAAAGGATGCTTCGGTCGACCTCGCAATAGCTGTTGATCCGCACGCCCGGTGAAAGCACGCAGTTCACCACCCTGCCGCCGCTGATAATGCAGCCCCCCGATACGATCGAGTCAAGCGCAATCCCCATACGCTGGTCCTTCTGTGCAAAGACGAACTTGGCCGGCGGGTATTGAGGCTGGTAGGTGCGGATAGGCCACTCCTGGTCGTAGAGATTAAACTGAGGACTGACCGCAACCAGATCCATATTGGCTTCGTAGTAAGCTTCGATCGTTCCCACATCGAGCCAGTATGGGGATTCCTGCTTGTTTTCGTCGACGAAGGGGTGCGCGCAGACGTTGTAGCGCTCGATCAGGCCGGGAATGATATCGCGTCCGAAGTCACGCGCGGAGTGCGGATTGCGGGCGTCTTCCTCCAATGCCTGCATCAGCAGCGCCTTGTTGAAGACATAGACGCCCATGGAGGCGAGAACCTTCGCCCCGGCTTTGACTTCGCGTGCAAGGGTGGCAGGTTTTTCCCGGAAGCCCCGAATCCGGTTCGATTCGTCGATCTGCATTACACCGAACATGTGTGCCTTCTCCACCGGCACCTCAATGGCTCCGATGGTTACATCCGCCTGCTTTTCGATGTGCTGCCTCACCATGCGATGGTAGTTCATCTTGTAAATGTGATCGCCGGAAAGAATCATGACAAAGTTGATCTGCGGGATCCCCTTGATCGAGTATAGGTTCTGCCACACGGCATCGGCCGTGCCCATATACCAGTTATCGCCCACCCTCATCTGCGGCGGGATAACCTCGATAAACTCATCCAGGTCTTTGGCGACCACGTTGTACCACCCGTTCCGGATGTGACGGTGCAGCGACAGGGACTTGTATTGAGTCAGAATGAACACCTTGCGCAGGCCCGAGTTGATGCAGTTGCTGAGCGTGACATCCACAATCCGATAGCATCCCCCGAACGGCACGGCCGGTTTCGCCCGATGCCGTGTAAGCGGGAAGAGGCGCTCGCCTGCGCCACCGGCGAGAAGAATGCCCAGAGTCCTATGCATCAGAATGGCCATATCTCTTCACCCCTCCATGCAAAAGCCCGCTGCGGACAATCCGCATTCCATTCCATACCGGCCGGAAGTTCTGTTGCCTGCAGATACCCGCCCATCCAGAAACCACCGGATCCGGCGAAATCGGAGAGATCGGAGCCGTGCGCGGAACAAAGCACGCCTTTATAAGTAGACCTCATCGAATGGGAGTTTTCAAGTGGGATGCAGGAGGTACCCTGCACCGGGCTCCGGCCCGCAGGCCGCGCTCGGCAGGAAACAAAACCCCAAGCCCCGTCCGGCGGCCGGGGCCTACTGTGGGCGCCGCATGCCAGACGGCGCTCCAGCTCAACACCGCATCACCCCAAGCCCCGTCCGGCGGCCGGGGCCTACTTTCGCGTCCAGCCGAGCTGCGGTACAATGACAGGTTATGGCGCCGGGAGTCCTAGCCAACCGGCTCCACACTGGAAACACAACAGCCTTCGTCGCGGGGTGAAATATGTTGGGAACATGTTCCGCGTCTCTGATCGTTGGGATTAGCATTGCATTTTCTCTTTGCGCGCTCTCCACTCAAACCGGGGATCAAAATCAGAAGCGGGCGCGAGAACTGGGCATCAGGCCCGGAGTTATGCAAACCGGAACTTTAAACGCAATCACGGATGTCGGCGGCGTGGCTGTGGGGCACGTCACCCTGTGGCAAGGGGAAAACATCCGAACCGGTGTAACCGCCATCCTTCCCCACGCAGGCAACCTTTTCCAGCAGAAGGTTCCGGCCGCGGTATTTGTGGGCAATGCCTTCGGCAAACTGGCGGGCAGCACCCAGGTGGAGGAGTTGGGCAATCTCGAAACCCCCGTCGTCCTCACTAATACCCTCAACGTGGCAGAGGGTATTGCGGGGATTGTTGAATACACACTGGCACAGCCGGGGAACGAAAGGGTCCGTTCGGTCAATGCAGTTGTGGGCGAGACAAACGACGGGACGCTCAATGACATTCGCGGCCGCCATGTGACCAAGGAGCACGTGCTGGAAGCCATCCGAACTGCCAAGGGCGGGCCGGTGCCCGAGGGCGCTGTGGGCGCCGGCACCGGTACGGTCTGCTTCGGCTACAAGGGCGGGATCGGCACCTCCTCTCGGCAGCTTGCCGCCGCCCAAGGCAGCTATGTCGTGGGCGTCCTGGTCCAAACCAACTATGGCGGTGTCCTCGAAATCAACGGCGCGCCGGTGGCACAGGAGCTTGCAAGATCCCGCAAAGAAAATCCGCATGGATCTCCCGACGGATCCTGCATGGTCGTCGTGGCCACGGATGCCCCCGTCGATGCCCGTAACCTGAAGCGCATGGCGGCCCGCGCCATCATGGGCCTGGCCAAGACCGGATCCTACAGCAGCAACGGCAGCGGGGATTATGTAATCGCCTTTTCCACCGCTGCCGACGCCCGAGTCCCGGCGGATCCTGGAACCAGGACTCTCTCCCCGCCCGTGCTGCACAATGATGCCGTTTCCCCTCTCTTCCAGGCAGTTAAGGAGGCCACGGAGGAAGCCGTCTACAATTCACTGTTTATGGCCAAGACAACGATCGGAAACGGGAAACGCATGGTGGAGGCGCTGCCTGTCGATAGAGTTCTGCAGGTTTGTCGCAAATACAACGCTGTTCGAGAAGACAAATGAGGCTTTACGGCTGGCTGGGATTCCTGCTCCTTCTTGTTTCAGAGTACTGCCTGTTTCGAAAGATCGAGCCCTTCCACTCCTGGTTTTACTGCTTTGCGTGGTGGTCCTACATCCTGCTGGCCGACAATCTCCTGTTGAGGCTGCGCGGGCGCTCGCTGCTCAGCGGCCGCGGCGCCGGGCTGTGGCGCATGTTCGCGCTCTCCGTATTGATCTGGCTCATCTTCGAAGCCTATAACCTGGCGCTACACAACTGGGCATACGACGGCGTGCCGGCCGAACCATGGCTCCGCTGGCCAGGGTACGCCGCGGCGTTTGCCACCGTGCTTCCCGGTATCTTCATCACCGCCGACCTCTTGGAGCACTTCCTGTTCGGGAGCAACCGCCGGCCGTTCGCTTCGGAAATTGAGGACTTGAGCGCACCGCCGGACACGATTTCATCGCCGGTCTTCCTGCTGATCGGGCTTTGCCTCAGTGTCGCCCCGCTTCTCTGGCCGCGCTACTTCTTTCCCGCCGTGTGGCTGGGCCCAATCTTCCTGCTCGATCCCCTGCTGGAACGGATGGGACTGCAGAGTCTTGCGCTGCAGATCGCGGCGCGCAACCGGCGCAGAGTCTTCAGCCTGCTGGCCGCAGGGTTGGCCTGCGGCCTGATGTGGGAATTCTGGAATTTCTGGGCGCCGTCCCGCTGGGTCTACAGTGTCCCGTTCGTCGGAAACTGGAAGGTATTTGAAATGCCCCTCCTGGGATTCCTTGGCTTCCCACCCTTCGCATTGGAGTGCTGGATCCTCTATCACCTGCTGACGCAGGGGTACCGCCGGCTGCGTTCGGCTGCCGCGCGCGCAGCTTTCTGGCTCGGCGTTGCCTTCTTTTGCGCTCTCATGTTCCGTGCGATCGACCAACACACAGTCCTCCGTTTCATCTCAGGATTTCACAGGAGTGCATCCGCATGACCTTCCGTTTGATCTTAGCATTTCTCCTCACGGCTGCCGGCTGGCCTCAGAGCGAGCCCGCACCGCAGAAGAGCGGCGACTCGAAATCTCCCTACGTCGAGAAAAGTGAACAGGAATTCGCTTTTTATCCCGGGGGAAGGGTCGAGATCAGCGCCGCGGCTCCCGGCAGTTTCAGGATTGCCGGCTGGCAGAAGGCATTCGTCCGGGTGGAAATGGAGAAGATCTTTTACTACCTCTCTCCCGACCAGGCGAAAGCTCTCGCAAAGCTGTATCCTGCAAAGGTCACGAAAACCCAGACCTCGGTCAAGATCAGTACGGCAGGTTCGCCCAAACCCGGGGTCAATATGGAGGTGAACGTCCAGGTCTTTGTTCCCTGGGAAAGGACCGATCTGAAAATCAAAATGATCAAGGGCGATTTATCCGTTGCCATGCTAAACGGCTGGGTTGAAGCAACGATCGAGGAAGGGAACCTCGAGGCAAAGGACCTGGGGGGATATTTCTATACCGTCACCAAACGGGGTGACCTGAAGGTCGAGCTGTCCGGCAAGCGCTGGACCGGCTATAGCTTTTCCGCGAAGACAGAGCGTGGTTCCATTGACCTGAGCCTGCCGGTGGACTTCTCCGCCACGCTGCAGTTGCACACCAAGGACGGCTCGATAACCACCGATTACCCCGCCCAGATGGTTGAAGGAGAATCGGTACCACTCAAGATCATGGTAAAGAAGAAAACGCGCACTCTGAGCGCTCCGATCGGCGGCGGCGGCGCCCAGATCAAGCTCGTGACAAGTTCCGGCGACATTTCTTTCAGCAGCACAGGCAAAGCTCGCGAAAACGGAACAGCAATTGCGAGCCCTCACGGGCCATATTTCTAGATAGTTACTGTCGCGAAACTCGTTTGCAGAGTGTGCCGGTCGAGCCCCAGAGGGTGTGCCGGTCGAGCCCCAGAGGGTGTGCCGGTCGAGCCCCAGAGGGTGTGCCCGTCGAGCCCCAGAGGGTGTGCCCGTCGAGCCCCAGAGGGTGTGCCCGTCGAGCCCCAGAGGGTGTGCCCGTCAAGCCCCAGAGACATCTGAGGTACTCTGTCAAGTTTTTTATGCTCATGATTCTC
>CAYGWQ010000145.1:0-12985 GCA_964353465.1 uncultured Acidobacteriota bacterium
GCTGACCATCTCCTGGCGCAGAAAAGGGTGATCGATTTCTGCTGCCGATGGCGCCGCGGGAAGAAGGGCGCTGAAGTCGTTATCGAACACGTAGACTCCCGTGTAGGGAGGATTCGACGCACCGCTCGCTCTCGAATTGCCCGGGCACAGATAGCAGTTCGGATCGTGAGCGGGAGGTTGAGCTGCAGAAGCAGTTTCCATCTTACCCTGCCAGGGGCGCTGCGTTCGATGCGGCGATACCAAAACCCATTCGCCGGTCAGCGGATTGCGGCGCCGGTGAGGCTGATCCTGAATGATCGTGAGCACAGGTCGAACGGTCATGGAAGCTCCAGCCTTGCCTGGAATCAACGATCGCAATTCACAAAATGGCCGAGGCCACACACACCCCAGCGGTATCACTCCCCAGAGGAGTGCCACTCCAACTAGTCAGGGCAAGTCAGGCGTTTTTAGCTCCGGAACAGCCCGAAAGCAAGCCGAAAGTGTAAATCATTGTGCTGGGACTCAGATACCGGCAACCTAATGCCCAGAACTATACAGCCACTAACAACAAGTGAACCACAAAGACCTCAAAGACCTCAAAGAACAAAGAAACCAGAAATGCAAAAGCGCTGGCTTTGGCTGTCACGCCGGACGCGAGCAGTTAAAGCCGTTCCCGACGAGAGGCAAGCCAGCAGGACCGTGGTCAGGGCCCAGGACAAGGGGGGCGTTCCGGTCTTCAGGCAGCCTGGCTGGAGGCCAGGATCGCGGGGCGCGCCGCGGCAAAGTAGCATGGGAAGTCCGAATTGCGCTTAGTTAGTTTCTGTCGCGAAACTCCCTGTCCGACCATTTAAGGCCGGGTGATTGAACTCACACGTGGGGGCGGGCTTTAGCCCGTGCCCTGGGAACAACAACCACGATGCCGCCGATCTTATAAGTGTAAGGTGTTTGCTGTTAAGGCGATGTGCGGATAGAGGCGATGATCTTACATTCAGGCGACCCGGGCACGGGCTAAAGCCCGCCCTCACGTGACTGCAGTAGTTGCCTGACGATTCGGCCCTAAAGGGGAGTTTCGCTACCGAAACCATCTAAGCGCCATTCGGGGATGCCCCTGAAATATGCCCCGGCCGCATGGTGATTTCTTTTTTTCCAGTTCCACCGCGTATCCCTGCTAAAATTGCGGAGCTCCAGAAATCAGGGAAAGGGGGAACCATGCTCCTTCGCAGCGTACGGACAGGCGTCTACGTGACGTTTGTGATTCTGGCCCTCGGTTCATTGGAGGTAGTCTCCTTGCCTGCGAACCAGGATCCGGCCTCGCCGGATTCCCTCATTCTGCCCCAACGGGTAGTCAGCTTCGAGCATGTCAATCAGGAACTTGTCCTCAAATGCACTGTGGGAATGCTGGTAATCAAGCCATACGCGGACAATATCGCTCACGTTCGTTACTTCCCTACCCTGAAAAGAGCCGCTTCGCCTCCAGGGGTAATCAGCGCAACGCCGGCCGTGCCAAAGTATCGCGCGGAATCCACTCTGAGCGCCATCCGGCTGGTGCTGAGCCAGTTGACCGTGAGCGTGGACCGCAAGACCGCCCAGATCACTTTTCTGGATCCAAAACAGAATGTTCTGTTGGCGTCCAATCTGTACCAACTGAGAAGCAGCCCCGGAGCCGGGGGAGATGATTTTAGCATTCATGCCGAGTTCGTCGCCCCAGAAGATGAAGCCTACTACGGCCTCGGCCAGCATCATGATGGATGGCTGGATCAGCGCGGCAGAACGGTAAACCTGTGGCATGATTTCCAGGACCGGGTCGGCGAGACAGTCGCGATTCCTTTCCTCGTGACGAACCGAAAATACGGATTCGTTTTTGACAATGCTGCCAAAACAACCGTCACTCCGGGTAAGGACGGCTTGACAACTTGGGACGCCGCAGCCGGCAGTGCTCTTTCCTATTATGTTATCTGCGGCAACACGGCCGATGACATCTACCGCGGCTACAGATACCTTACCGGGACGACACCGCTTCTGCCCAAATCCGCTTTCGGATACATCCAGGGCAAGCGGAGATACGGGTCTCAAGACGAGTTGCTGCAAGTTGCTCGGAAATACCGCCAAAAGGGCTATCCCCTGGACATGCTGGTAGTGGATGGCGCCGGCGGGCTGGGTGCGGGGGATCTTAGTCTCGATGAAAAATACTGGCCGGACCCGGACAGCATGAATGCCGAACTCGGCAGGCTTGGCTACGAGGCCATCATCGCCTGCCGGCCTCGATTCGAACAGGAATCGCCTGGCTTCAGGGCATTACAGGGCCTCAACTGCCTCCTGAAGGACAAGGACGGCAAGGTTGTCCTGAACTTCGGCCTGGATACCGGTGGAGCACTCCTCGATATCACCAGGACAGAATGCGCAAACTGGTTCTGGGACACCATCCGCAAGAGCTTTAGTGACCGGGGATTCACAGGCTGGTGGCTGGATGCCGATGAGCCTTCCCATTATCCCTCGGCCTTCCCGCTTGACGAGGGAACCGGCGCCAGGATCCGCAACCTCTATCCTTTGATGCAAATCAGGGCTGTATATGAAGGGCACCGCCGCGATGTGAAGGAACGTTGCCTCGTCCTGGCGCGTTCCGCTTACCTGGGAGCCCAGCAATATGGCACGGTGTTGCGGTCGTCGGATACCGGCCCGCAATGGGACGCGCTCAAACGGCAGGTCGCAACAGCCCTCAACGTTGGCGCCTCGGGTTTGGCCTACTGGTCTGCCGACATCGGGGGCGGCCAACCTTCCGGAAGCGGCGTCGGTCCCGAAGCTGCTGAATATGCGGAGCTGTATGCGCGCTGGTTCGAGTTCGGTGCCTTCTGCCCCATTTTCCTGGCTCACAGTTCAAGGGCGGAGAACGAGGTGTGGTCTTACGGTGACGCTGCAGAGAAGATTCTGGTCAAGTATTTGCGGCTTCGTTACCGTCTGCTCCCCTACATCTATTCCCTGGCCCGCAAAGTGACGGAGACGGGTGCGCCTTTCATGAGAGCGCTGTTTATGGACTTTCCCCAGGATCTCGAAGTGCGCGACCTCAGGGATGAATATATGTTTGGCCCCGCCTTCCTTGTCGCTCCCGTGGTTGAGAAAGGAAAGACCGGCCGTGATGTGTACCTGCCGAGAGGGGCTGTCTGGTATGACTACTGGACCGGCAGGAAATACGCGGGAGGGCAGCGGATTTTCGCGGACGCGCCTCTGGATGTCCTCCCCTTATTTGTCAAAGCGGGATCCATCATCCCCCATGGGAACGACATACCCAATACGCGCTCGGAACAGAGGGAAGTGGAGCTGCATGTGTATGCCGGCGCAGATGGGCAGTTCGATCTCTATCAGGATGACGGCAGAACGTATACATACGAAACCGGCAGGTTCAGTCTGGCCCAGATCCGGTGGAATGATGCTGCCCAAAAAATAACGATCACCGGCGACGACCGTAAGCTGTTCGCCCGCCCCCAGGATAAATGGCTCAAAATTGTCAAATAGGTTATTTCGGTGACAACATTTCGGTGACTGGCTAATTCGTTTCTGTCGCGAAACTCATTGTCCGATCCGTAGCGCCGGCTGGATTGACGTCACAAGTGGGAGCGGGCTTTAGCCCGCGCATTGAGGATAATAACGATGATACGGTCGATTTCATGAGCGTAATTCATTTGTTATTAAGGCGATGTGTGGATAGAAGCACCGATCAAGCGAGTTTTAACCTCGGGACGAGGTATATTCCCGGGTGGGGCGGGCGATACGCCAAGGGCAGGCCGGGGACATCGCGAACGAGCCCTTCGGATTCGTTGCGGGAGCGCTCGATGGAGATAGCGTCGTGTAGCAAAAGTCACAAGTGTGCCGACGGCGGCATCGGTGAGTGCAGTCAGGCGAGGGGCCATTTCGGCAGGCACCTGTGCAGGAGCTGCATGGCTTTCTTCGGCGGCGGAGAAATTATCGACTCCGGTCCAACAGACCAAAATGCAGCTGCCGGGCGGTCTTATGATGAGAGTGGCATTACGGGAACTGAGAACGCACCCAGCGTAACTCCGATGGATCTGTGCCCGGAATGCTTTGCGAGAACCGCCTCGATACTCTGTCCCTACTGTTGGCGCTATGTCTGTGCAGTGTGCAACCAGGAGTTTCCCTGTTCCCGCGCTCAGTCATGCGGTCATTGCGGGAAATCCATGAAGATGGGTGAATATTCGAATTGCGGAAAATGTGATAAGAGGATCCACTTGAATTGCTATAAATGCCCCTCAGACGCCGATTGAGATTTCGGTGATAGGCCACTCAACCGCGATTGCAGGGGCACGGCGTGCTGTGCCCCTGCAATCGCGATGCTACGACTACCGGATCAGCGGATCGGGGCTGACCGTCAGCTTCTTGGTCTCGATCTCTTTCCCGTCCACTGTCAGGGTGACTTTGTAGACGCCGGGATCGACCTGCATGCCGCCACGACCGCCGCCGCGACCGCCGCCTGCGCCACCCGGGCCACCACCGGGGGGAGCCGCTGCGCCCGCCTGCCGGTTGAGACCCCAGAACGCCTTCTGCAAGCCCTTCTTGGTGCTGGGAGAAATTTCCGAGAGGGTGTTGCCCTCCAGGTCCTTGATGGTGAGTTTCACGCTTGGCGCGTCCGCGTTCAGGTAATAGTAGAGCGTCGCGCCGATGGGCGGATTGTTGGCCTTCGCCATTTCGCCCAGGGTGTCCCCGCGCCGCTCGATCCGGCTCCACTTGATCGTGGTCTTGGGATCGAACAGGTGCGCGGCTTCCTGGAACACGGCAGGCGTGAATTCCTTGATCGGACCGATGTCGGCGACATAGATGCCGCGGCCGTAAGTGCCGATCGCAATCTCGCGATCCCGCTTCTGGATGGCCACATCCCTGACAATGGCACTGGGCGCCGAGTTCGAGAACGCCGACCATGTCTTGCCCTGATCGATGGTCACGAACAGGCCGTAATCCGTCCCCAGGTAAAGGACATTCGCATTGTCCGGATCTTCCTCGACGTCAAAAATAGGATTGTTCATGTTCCCGGAGATGTCCGTCCATGTCTTTCCCAGATCCTTGGTGACAAACAGCCAGGTCCTCTCCTCATTGTGAGTACGGTAGCCGCTAAAGCCAACATAGCACGTGTTTTCGTCGAACGCCGAGGGGACCACCCTCTTAACCCAGCGGTCATAAGGAATGAGGTCGCCTTTGATGCCCGGTTTGGCTTTGCCGGTTGCATCATAGAACTGGTTGGTGATGTTGACCCAGGTATTGCCGCCGTCCGGCGACATCTGCACGTTGCCGTCGTCGGTCCCGGCCCAATAGAGTCCGGGCTTCCTTGGAGATTCAGCGAAGGTGTAGATCGTCGCCCATTGGAGGTTGGTCTTCCTGGAGAGATCGAGCTTCTCCTTGCTTGCTTTGCTCAAGTCGGGGCTGATCGTCACGAAAGTCCCGCGATCCCCGCGAGTCAGCGAGCGGTGGACATACTGGGAGCAGACGTAAACGATGCCCGGATTGTGGGGCGAGAGCACGATGGGCGCATTCCACTGGTAACGCAGCGGGGCAGCGCCGGCCGCAATCTGCTCGGGAGTGAGCCGCGGAGCCAGCTGGCTGGACTCGCCGGTCTTGAAGTTCATCTTCTGCGAGCCTCCGAACTGGCTTTCCCAATAGAAGAATTCGGGATTCCACCAGTCTCTCACCAGGTAGAATCCGTCGCCGGTCTGGAAATAATTCCAGTCAGGGGCGAAGATGCCATACTGGTTCCTGGTTTGGGAAGGGCCCATCCAGCAGCCGTTGTCCTGGGTACCGCCCATAACGTTGTATGGCACCTCGTTGTCCACGGCAACGTCAAAGAACTGCTGGCCGCTGATCGCGTTCTTCTGGCTCCAGTGCAGGCCGCCGTCCCAGGATTCGCTGACACCGCCATCGTTAGCGCTGATGATATGTTTTGAGTTGAGCGGATCGATCCATACCGAACGGTGATCGACGTGGGTTTTGCCGTTGCCGTCCCACCCTGTAAGCTGGAGGGTTTTCCCCCCATCGCGTGAGACCGTGGTGTTGGTATCCCCGCAATAGACCACCTGATCGTCATTCTGATCCACGATGATCCGGCCGTAGTAGCCCCCCTCGGTCTGGTTGACTTGCGCGCTGCCGCCGCCGGTCAGCCTGTACTCCGTCGTCATTTTCCAGGTTTCCCCCTGGTCGTCGGTGCGATACACGGCGCCGTTCCGCCTGGTCGGCTGAAGGATGCTGAGCGCATTGGCATGCAGGATCTCCAGGGCGTGCCGGTTGATGATCTGGGCCCGGCCCTTGGCCTCGGTGGAATCCGCTGCTGCCGGCTCCTTCTTCAATAGTTTCTCGATCTCGGCGATCGAAGCGATGATGGCCTCATCTTTCGCATACACTTTGCGTGCCGCCTGATCGAGCTTGGCAATGTCGATGCCATTCTTCGCCAGGAAGTCTTTGTCCTGGATCATGTCGTTCAGCTTTTTGATCAGGTCGGCCTCGTTTTCGGCAACAACCGGGGTGAACTTGGGCGCCAATTTGGCAATATCCGGATTAATCTTGTGGGTCTTGAACTGATCGAGAGTATAACCTTCTGGGAAAAGGACCGTCCCTGCGGCGCCACCGCCGCGGCCACCGCCCCCACCGCCTCCACCGCCGGGGAAACCTCCGCCCGCGCGGAAGTTCGCCACTCCGTCACGCTCGGCAAATCCGAGGCTCACACCCTGATCGAGCCGGGCGTAAATGATGTTGGGATTCTTTTCGAAAATGGTGAGTCCGGTGCGTCCCAAGGGTTCGTTTGGCAAGCCGTTGGCCAGCTTTTTCCAGGTCTTGCCGCCGTCCGTGGTTTTATACAAATCGTTGCCCGGCCAGCGATCCATGTAGGTCCAGGCGCGCCGGAATGTCTTATAGGCTGCAGCAATGATGATATTCGAGTTGCGCGGATCTATGACGAAGTCGGCAACACCCCGGTCTTTGACCGGGAAGATGTTCGCCCAGGTCTTGCCGCCATCGATGCTCTTGTAGAGGCCGCGCTCACAGTCCATTTCGTTGTCGTACAACTTGCCCTCTGCCGCGACGAAGACGATATCCGGGTTTTTGAAATCGACTTCAACCTTGGGAATGAAAAAGCTCTTTACCAGGCCGACGTTGGTCCACGTTTTGCCCGCATCCGTCGATTTCCAAACACCGTTACCGTGTGTGCTGGCGCGCGCATGCATCGGCTCGCCCGTACCCAGATACAGAATATCCTGGTTGGAGGGGGCGATGGCCATCCAACCCATGCTCTGCGTGCCGTATCTTTCGAAGATGGGCTCGAAATGGATGCCGCCGTCAACGGTTTTCCAGAGGCCGCCGCTGGCAACGAGGGCATAATAGGTCAGGCTCTGCCCGCGAGGCACACTCACGGCGGGGACGCGTCCTGAAAACGTCGTCGGGCCGACCCATCGCCAGGTGAACTGGTTGAAATCGTCGACATTCGGGCTCTGCACGTTCTGTGCATAACTTCCGAAAAACACGCATAAAAGGCAAATCAATGCCATGGAAAAGCTGAAGAATGACTTCCGCGAAGATGTAAACACTGCTCCTCCTTTCGATATTAGGATCCCCTCATCCTCCCCTTTTCTAGAGCGGGACCGGGGAATGGCGTGATTATATGCGCACCGGATTCCCGTCGATAGAAAAATCAGGGCCGTTCCCCCGACGGTAGTGCTTTTTCAAGGCATCGAATGTATCATCATTACGCGGCCTTATACCAAGACTCACGAATGCCCGGGCGAGCAACCGGGGCCCGTGGTGGGCGCCGGCTGCCAGACGGCGCTCGTTTAGAAGCAATACCCCAAACCCGGTCCGGCGGCCGGGGCCTGCAACCACACGAGGATTTGCCATGGCGTATTTGTTGGGCTTAGATATCTCTACCACCGGCGCCAAAGCATTGTTGATGGATGAAGGCGGCAAGGTAATTGCCGGCGCCACGACCGAATACCCCCTATCCAATCCCCGCCCGCTGTGGTCGGAACAATTCCCGGCAGACTGGTGGCAGGGCGCGCGCACGAGCATCCGGGGAGCACTGCAAAAGGCGGGTTTGCGCGGCGAAGAGGTAAGCGCCGTCGGTCTCACCGGCCAGATGCACGGACTGGTGATGCTGGATGCATCCGGCCGGGTTCTGCGGCCTGCAATCCTGTGGAATGACCAGCGCACCGGTCAGCAATGCGCCGAGATCACGGAGAAGGTCGGCGGGCTGGGCAGACTGCTGGAACTTACCGGAAACGCAGTACTCCCCGGTTTCACGGCGCCGAAGATCGTCTGGGTGCGGCAGAATGAACCGGAGGTGTACGGAAAGACCGCGCACATTCTTTTGCCGAAGGACTATGTGCGCTATTGCCTGACCGGCGAATATGCCACGGAGGTTTCGGACGCCTCAGGCACATCTCTCCTGGATGTGGAACACCGGCGCTGGTCGGGTGAAATGCTCCGTGCTCTCGATATACCGGAGGAGTGGCTGCCGCGCTGCACCGAATCGCCGGAAGTGTCCGGCGCCATCAGCGCTGCTGCGGCACGAGAGACAGGATTGAAGGCCGGCACACCCGTTGTTGGCGGCGGGGGGGACCAGGCAGCTCAGGCCGTCGGCAGCGGCGTGGTTCAAACGGGAATCATCTCAGTTACGTCGGGGACATCGGGTGTAGTATTTGCCCATGCAGACAAGTTTGCTGCCGAAGCCCAGGGCCGTTTGCACGCCTTCTGCCATGCAGTCCCCGGCAGGTGGCATTTGATGGGGGTGATGCTTGCCGCGGGAGGCTCCTTCCGCTGGCTGCGTGACAGCTTGGGGGAACCGGAACGCGCTGCGGCTGCCCTCAGTGGTGAGGACCCGTATGATCTGTTGACCCGCGCAGCCTCGCTGGCTCCCGCCGGCTGCCAGGGACTGCTCTTCCTTCCCTATCTTACGGGCGAGCGCACGCCCCACCCCGATCCCCAGGCGCGGGGCGCATTCGTGGGCCTGACGGTTTTGCACGGCAGGAACCACATCATCCGCTCGGTGCTGGAAGGAGTGTCGTTCGGACTCCGCGACAGCCTGGAACTCGTTCGGGGTCTCGGCGTGCCGATCGCACAGGTCCGCGCATCAGGCGGCGGTGCCCGCAGCGCGCTGTGGCGCCAGATTCAGGCCGACGTTTTCGGAAACGAGTTGGTCCTGGTGAATGTAACCGAAGGCGCTGCGTTTGGTGCAGCAATCCTCGCAGGCGTCGGCGGCGGGATTTATGCGAGCGTGGAAGATGCCGTCGCACAGACCGTACATATCACGGACCGTATCGCGCCCATCCACGGCAACGTCGAGCGGTACCAGAAACTCTACGGGGTATACCGCGCCTTGTATCCGGCCCTGCGCCCCAGCTTTCACGACCTTGCCGACCTATCATCCTGAGTGCATGAACCCATGCGAAAAGGGGACATTCCGCTTTTTCCGGCTTGTCACTCAAATGCCTACGGCAAACTGAAAAAGCGGAATATCCCCTTTTCGCGCTCCCAAAATCAGGAAATGAGGGAGATTTTCCCTGAACTCCACGGCCGCAGTTTCATCGCAGCCGGCTGAATCTCCACCGAAGCCTTGCCAAGCTTGGCGAAAACTCAAAAACCACTTCTGGCACAGCCATTGCATTAGCTCTTTTGGAGTCGAGGCGCTCAGCAAACCCCTCGTCTATGGCCTGAGGGATTGTACCCTTGCCGCCAAAGACGTGCGGGCGCTCCGATGAAGCGACTAGTCTGCGTTAATCCCGTGTGCTCATGCCTCGCCGCCGACGACCGTGGTTGGCCCGGGGGGGACCAACTTTTCCAACGGCGCGCGGGGCACCCGGTATTCAGTCTGCCGTTTCGGGCGGCGGGCCTCGAGCAGCAAGCCGGCTGGTAACGGACTGACATCAACGGCACTGATCATTGACCCGGTGAGACTTGCCGCTTCGTTGCGGCAAGGGCATGTTTTATCGGATTAAGGAAAGGAGTACGCAATGGCAACGGCAGCAAGGATTCACGTCATTCCGCCCCGTATCCCCCAATCCCGGATCGATTACCAGGAAAAATGCTGCTGTGGGCACTATCGATATGAGCATCACCACTCCTTCGGTTGCATGCAGTGGGATGAACGCCGCCCCAAGGGATGGTGCGATTGTGATGGCTTCGCCATCCGCCGAATGTATCTCAGCTAGTTACTGTCGCGAAACTCCAAAGTGATCCGTCCTGGCCCTGGACTTAGGCCTGAACGTGGACATGGACGTCAATGCTGCAAGAGCGGAAGGCGATCTGTTAAATGTCACGCTTGCAATAGTTTATTTCGAAGGGGATTGTCCAAGTCCACGTCGAGGTCCAAGTCCAAGCCGCCGCATCGGTGCTTCGACTAGAATAGCGAGTTTCGCGACAAAAACCAGCCAACTACCACACATTTCACGCAAAGGGAGAGACAGCCGCCTTTTTTCGCAAGGGAAATCTCAGCACCGGCATCAGAAGCGGTCGAAAAGGGCCACCGCCCCCGATTTCAGGGAATATTTCCCTTAATTTGTTCCTTCTCCAGCCAGCCGCCTAGTATACTTGACATTCGTAGCGCGGCTATTGTCTGGCTCAGGACCTGAGAAATCCCGTGGAAGCCTGATATGGGAATGCGATCACTCAACGGCCTGGCCCGGCGCTGCCGCTCAATGGTGGGACGCGGAATCGCGTCCCGCGACGCACAATTGCAGGATACGGGCCGAACGAAGGTCAATGGTATGGTCAGCCGCAAGACGAAGATACTGGTGGTTGATGACGAGGAAGCCATGCGGGAAGTCCTCGAAATGCGGCTGCAGGAGTGGGGCTTTGACGTGCGCCTGGCAGGCGACGGACTGGAAGCGCAAGAGCAGGCGCAAGGCTACGACCCGGACATAGTCATCTCCGACGTGGTCATGCCTGAGCTTTCCGGATTGGACCTGTTACGGTCGCTCAAAGCCGATCGGCCCGACCGCCCCGTCGTGCTGGTAACGGCCCAGGGGAGCATTGATCTTGCGGTTGAGGCCATGAAGGAGGGGGCACAGGATTTCATCACCAAGCCGCTCGACTATGCCAAACTGAGGTCGATCCTCCAGGCCACTGAAAACGACATCGAGCTCAGACAAAAGTCACAGCGCCTGCTTTCGCAATTGGATCAGGGCGGAGTCGGCGGCTTCGTCGGCGCCAGCAAGGCCATGCGCGAGGTATACAACCTCATCCAGAGCCTGAGTTCCACCGATGCCTCCGTGATCATCACGGGAGAAAGCGGCACCGGCAAGGAACTTGCTGCCCGCACCATCCATCAGCTGAGCAACCGCTCCGTGGGGCCTTTCATCGCCGTAAATGCCGCTGCCATACCGGAAAACCTCATGGAAAGCGAAATTCTCGGACACGAGAAGGGCGCCTTCACCGGAGCGACCGGTTTGCGCGCGGGGTGTTTTGAGCTGGCAAACCGGGGTACCCTGCTGCTGGACGAAATCGCGGAGCTGCCTCTGGCAATGCAGCCCAAGCTTCTGCGCGTCATTGAGGACCGCCGCGTGCGCCGGGTAGGGGGGAGCCACGAGTTCTCTGTGGATGTACGCGTGATCGCTGCCACCAACAAGGATCCCTGGGCTGCAGTCCAAAACGGGCGCCTGCGCGAGGACCTTTACTACCGGCTGAATGTATTCACCATCGCCCTCCCTGCCTTGCGCGACCACAAGGGGGACATCCCGCTGCTGACCCAGTACTTCATCCGGGACTTCAACCGGAAACACAGCACCCACGTCGAAGGCATGCGCGAAGAAGCACTGGAGCTGTTGAAATCTTATCCGTGGCCGGGCAACGTGCGGGAATTGAAAAACATTATGGAGCGCGCCGTCATTTTGACGCGCACCAGTTGGATCGAAAGAAATCACCTGCCGGCATATATCCTGAATCCCCACGCCGGCTCCGGCGCGAGAATTGTTCTGCCGGTTGGCGTTACGGCGGCTGAGGCCGAAAAGGAATTGATTCTGCGAACCCTCAAGAGCGCGGGAAACAACAAGGCCGAGGCGGCACGCCAACTCGGCCTGGATGTGAAGACCATCCGCAATAAACTCAAGGCCTACGGGCTGGAGTAGCCGGACGGAGTTTGCAGACAGCGGCAAGTAATGTTGGCGGCCAATGCGAATATCCACGAAAATCATTTCGGGCTATGGAATCCTCATCGTACTGATGGCCGTGCTGCAGGTTTATCAAGTCTTTACCATTCACCGCATGCAGTCCATTATAGCTCAACTTTCCGATGTGAATGTCACAGCCGCTTCGACGGCGTTGGAACTGATGAGCCACCGAGACTGGGTAGCGGAGTTCGCGGCCAAGTTCTTCGCCTTTCCTGCCGATTCTGAATACCGGGCAAAATTTCAGGAATATCGCGCTCTCTTCGAATCTGACCTGCGGAAACTCGAAGCCGGCAGTCGCGCGGGCAAGGTTAATGAAGAGATAAATCGCCTCTCTCGATCGTGGAACGCCTTTCTAGAAGAGGTGTCTCTAGAGGAGGGATTGCAGCCGAAGAAAGGACAGGATTTGCCCGGTGTTCTTGTGGAGCATCTGGATCAGCTGGAGGTCCAGGCCGGTAACGTCCAAAAGGCGGTCATCGCCGAGATCGCATCCGAGGTTCAGGCATCCCGGAAAAGGGGCAGGACGGCAGAGTTGGTCTCCTGGGTCGTCGCGGCAATTGCCCTGGTTTTGGGGCTTCTGGTTTCCTTTTTTATTGTCCAGTCGATCTCGACACCGCTGAAACAGCTCACCCAGGGAACGCGCGCCATTGCGGGAGGCAATTTTTTCTATCGCCTGGACACCACCCGTCATGACGAGTTTGCTCATCTCGCTAAGGACTTCAATACCATGACGCTCCGGCTGGATGAGCTCGACAAGATGAAAAAGGACTTCGTATCGCATGTGTCACACGAACTTAAGGCGCCCCTGGCTTCCATGCAGGAGACTATCCGCCTCCTGCTGGAGCAGATCCCCGGGCCGC
>CAYGWQ010000146.1:0-12721 GCA_964353465.1 uncultured Acidobacteriota bacterium
GCTCGGCCTGTTGCAGAAAGAAGGCCATACGATCACTGCAGACAGGTCAGCGGCCGAGATCATCGTCATCAACACCTGCAGCTTCATCGAAAGCTCAAAAAAGGAATCGATCGAGGCCATCCTCGAAGCTGCGGACCTCAAGAAGTCCGGCAAATGCCGACGGCTCATTGTCGCGGGATGCCTGGCGGAACGCTACTCGAAGGAGATTCAGACAGATCTGATCGAGGTCGATGCACTCCTGGGAACCAACCAGGTGGAGCTGATTGCACGGGCGGTTTCGGGAGCAGCGGTCGAGCCGCCCGGATCCTTCGGCCGCAGCGATGCGGACCACTACCTCTACGACCATACCACGCCCCGCTCGCTGGTGACACCGCCGTATAGCGCCTACATCAAGATTGCGGAAGGATGTGACCACACCTGCTCATTTTGCGTTATTCCAAAAATCCGCGGCCCTTTCCGCAGCCGGAGCATTCCCTCGCTGGTTCAGGAAGCCAGATCCCTGGCAGATCGCGGGGTTAAGGAAATCACGCTGATCTCGCAGGATACGACCAGCTTCGGCCTGGATATGGGATTGCGGGACGGTTTGGCGCAACTCCTCGAGGCGCTGGTCAAAGTGGAAGGGATCCGCTGGATTCGTTTCCTGTACGTGTACCCGGACATGATGAGTGACCGTCTCGTGGATGTGGTCTCTGCTCACGAACAAATCTGCAAATACATCGATATGCCCCTTCAGCACGCCAGCGCCGCCGTGCTGAAGGCGATGTGGCGGGGAGGAAATCGAACCAGCCTCGAGAGACTGATCGAGCGCGTGCGCACCGGCATCCCGGATGTCACTCTGCGCACGACCATGCTGGTGGGACATCCCGGCGAAACCGAGGAGGATTTCCGCGAATTGAAGCAGTTCTGCCGGGCGGTGGAGTTCGACCGGCTTGGCGTGTTCGCATATTCCGATGAAGAAGATACCCTGGCCCGTCAATACCCGGGCAAAGTGCCGACGCGCACTGCGGAACGACGCCGGCAAGAGTTGATGGAACAACAACTGAAGATCGTCATCGGGAAGAATGGCCGGCTGGTTGGCAGGGAGTTTTCGATTCTGCTGGAGGGCCCGTCCCAGGAGAGCGACTTGTTGCTGCAGGGCCGGCTCGAATCCCAGGCGCCCGAAATCGACGGCGTTTGCCTGATCAATGACTCCGAAGTCGAGCCGGTCCATGACGGCGAGTTTCGGACCGTTCTGATCACGCGGGCGCTCGAACACGACCTGCTCGGCATGATCGTCCGATAGCACCCAGCGCAGATTTTTTTTGCTCTCCTGGATGTTCTTGGTTGGCAAGTCCGCAATTTCTTGTTTTTATAGCAAGATTTTTGTAGCAGCAAGCTGTAAGGTGTTCCAATGACAGAACCTCCTTGCTACTGTCATTAGGGAATGGAATGAAAGTCAAATGTCCCAAATGCGGCAACGAAAGCCGGTTTGACGATAATCCATTTCGGCCTTTTTGCAGTGAGCGCTGCAAGCTCATCGATCTGGGAAACTGGCTGGACGGTGCCTACGCCGTGCCGACCGCCGGGGCTGAAGAGGAAGATGCCACGCAGGAGCCGGGCAAGGCCTTGGAAGACGCATGAAGAAACACTTCTACCTGTTTCTGGCCACGGGCGGGTACATCGGAATGGTCCCCGGCATGCCCGGGACTTATGCCTCCATCGCAACGACTCTGGTGTATTACTTGATCTACCGGATTTCATTCAGGATTTATCCGGAGCTCCATCTGAGCGCCATTTGCCTTATTGCCGCAACCGGTGTATTTGTTTCCGCGGCTGTCAGCCGCAATCTCGGCAAGGAGGATCCGCAGATCGTGGTCATCGATGAAGTCGCCGGGCAACTCACCGCGCTTTTGCTGTTGCCGGTCAACTTCACGAATCTCGCCGCAGGGACCTTTCTCTTCCGATTATTTGACATCTGTAAATTCTACCCGATTCGCAGGTTGGAGCCGCTCAGGAACGGCGTCGGCATAATGGCCGACGACCTGCTGGCCGGGGCATTTGCGAACATCCTTCTCCAGCTGGCGAACCGTTTCTGGCACGGGTAGGCAGTGGTGTGGCGGGGCAGGCTATGAAAGCGGAAATCATCGCGATCGGATCCGAGCTTCTCACTCCCGATCGCATCGACACCAACTCGCTTTACCTGACGCGAAAGCTGAATGAGGCAGGCTTCGAGGTACACCTGAAGACTCTCGTCGGCGACAATGCAGAAGACATCGAAGCCCTCCTGCGTGCCGCGCTCCACCGCTCGCGGTGCATTGTCCTCTGCGGCGGTCTCGGCCCGACAGAGGATGATCTCACTCGAGCCGCCGCGGCCCGTGCTCTGCAGCGCCCTCTCTCGACCAATACGGAGGTTCTTGAGGCTTTGCGCCGCAGGTTCGCCCTGCGCGGGTATCCGATGGCCAAGATCAACGAGAGGCAGGCGGAGATCATCGAGGGCGCCGAGACCTTGGCCAATCCAGTCGGTACAGCTCCCGGAATGTGGATTGAGGAAAGAGGCGTTTATCTGGTCTTGTTGCCCGGGCCGCCACGGGAGTTGAGCGCCATGTTCGAATCCCAGGTTTTGCCGCGCATCGCGGGACTGGTGGGCGGCAGGCGCCTGGAAAGGCGCTCCCTGGGCATCCAGGGTTTGACCGAGTCCGAGGTAGATGCCCGGATTGCACCCATTTATAGGAGCTACCCCGGCATTCAGACCACCGTGCTCGCAGCCGCGGGATCCATCTCCGTGTGGCTGCAGCAATGGCTGTCGCCGGAGGAAGGGACGTCCGATCTCGAAGAACTCTCCGGCAGGATCCAGGAGGTGCTGGGCGACGTAGTTTTTACGACCGACGATGAGAAGCTCGAGGAGGTCGTCGGGCGGCTCCTGCGCCGGTCCGGGCAATCTCTCGCCGTTGCGGAATCGTGCACGGCAGGGATGATTGGTGCAGCGATAAGCCGGGTTCCGGGAAGCTCCAGCTATTTCCAGGGCGGCGTGATCTGCTACAGTAACGAGCTGAAGACCGATCTGTGCCATGTGCCGCACGAGCTTTTGGAGCGGCACGGTGCGGTCAGCGCTGAGGTCGCAGAAGCCCTCGCCCGGGGCGTCCGCGCCGTGGCATGCAGCAATATAGGCCTCTCGGTCACCGGCATTGCCGGTCCCGGTGGCGGCTCTGAACAGAAGCCGGTAGGCCTGGTCTATATCGGGTTGGCTGATGCAACGCGCTGCACGCACACGCGCCGGATCTTTTCGGGCGACCGGCAAACGGTGCGCGAGCTTACTACCACCATCGCTCTCGGGCGCCTGCGCAGATTTCTTATGCCGGGGGAGACCATCCCATGAGAACCTTTGTCGCCGTTCCTCTTCCTGCTGAAGTACGGAGCACGCTCGCTGAGGTGCAGGAGAAACTGCGCTCCTTGGGCGGAGCGGTCCGCTGGAGCGCGGCTTCTTCCATCCACCTGACATTCAAATTTCTCGGAGAGATCGATTCCGCGCTGCTGCCGGAACTGACCGAGTCGCTGCTCCTGCACACCCAGGCAGAGCGCCCTTTCCCGCTTCATTTAAACAGCCTGGGAGCATTCCCCGATCTGCGACGTCCCAGGGTGATCTGGTGCGGATTGGCCGGAGACGTTGCTAGGCTGGAAGCACTGCAAAACAAGGTTGAGCTGGCCTGCATTCAGGCGGGCTTCGCTCCGGAAGAGCACCCTTTCCGAGCGCACCTGACTTTGGGCAGAGTGCGCGCTCCCATGAATTTGGCGCCTCTAGTGGACTATATGAGGAGCTGCGCTCCCCTGAAAGCTGCCTTTGCCGTCGATCGATACCATATCTATCAAAGTGTCCTAAGACCCGGCGGGGCTTTGCACAGCGTGCTGGCAACCATCAACCTGCAGAATGAGTGATGAGTAATGAGTGAGGATCCGCGGTTTCAGGCTGCCCGGCTCATCCTTTTGCCTTGATTCATGCCTCGCGGGTATTTCGTGGTTTCAAGGAGCGGCTCGATCGGTTACGTACTTTTGTGCATTGGAGTCTCTGTCGGCGTGCTTTGGGCCTCCGGTACTAAATGTGCAATTTTCGACGTGTTATATTAAAATTGAAGGTGTTTCGCGAGTGTCCTATGCCGCTGCAGGCTTGCAGGTTGATGCGGGCGTGCGGGAGCCGCGCCGGACACCGATATCAGAGCCGGCAAGGATCGAGCTGGAGGGTAAGAGTTTGCCATGAGACTTGAGTATCTGACCCCGCTGATCGGCTACCTTCTGGGTTCCATCCCCTTTGGATATATTCTGGTGCGAATCACCACCGGCGCCGACATTCGCACGGCGGGGAGCGGCAATATCGGCGCTACCAACGTTTTCCGCACCAGCCGCACGGTCGGCATCCTCACGCTGCTGCTCGATGCCGGAAAAGGCTACCTGGCGGTCCTAGCGGCCGGATGGCTTGGCGGCGGGCCCGGCTGGCAGGCGGCAGCCGCGGTGGCATCGATTGCAGGTCATGTGTTCACCGTTTTTCTCGGCTTCAAAGGCGGGAAGGGAGTGGCCACGGGATTCGGCTCCTTTCTCGCACTCACCCCGGGATCCGTGGCCACAACCATGATCGTATTCTTTCTGACTGCAGCCTGGACGCGTTATGTCTCGCTCGCATCGATCCTTGCCACAGCAGCATACCCTTTGTGGACGTATCTCTATCATGAGCCCATGATGGTCACAGGTGCAGCCGTAATCGGCTCAGCGCTCATCGTCGCAAAGCATCACCATAACATCCGGCGTCTTCTCGCCGGCAGGGAAAGCAAGTTCGCGTTTGGAAGTCGCACGGGATAGGCCCGTGTTGCGGAGGGTTGATGGCTATCAGCAAGGAACTGCTCGACATTCTGGCTTGTCCTCTATGCAAGGAGGAAGTGCGTTTGACGCCCGACAGCAGTGGGCTCAAATGCGTCAGGTGTCATCGGGTCTATCCGATTCGTGACGACATCCCCGTGATGCTTATTGATGAGGCCAGGATCGAAGAGGATCCGGAATCGGCGAAGAAGTAACAGTTCAGCTGCGGATGGCGCGGGTAATACTCGGCACTCCACGGCCGGAAGAGCGTCTGGGACCTGGAGTGGAAATCCTGCACACCGTGCAACCCGCGGCGGGCTCTTCCCTCTTGCGCGGAATCTACAGGAAGACGAACCATCTTGCCAAACTCGAATGCTGCCGACGAACGCGTCCGCCGGCTTCGCTTGGACATGGAACAGATCCCACGGCTTCTCGTGATTCGCCTGCGATCTCTGGGCGACTCTGTTCTGGCCCTGCCGCTTCTGGAAGCCCTCCACGATTGGCGGCCCGATCTACAAATCGACCTGCTGGTAGAAGCGCCGTATGCCGGAGTGTTCTCGCGGCATCCGGCAGTTCATGAAACCTTGATTCTGAGACCGCGCAACGGGTCTGCCAGCAAGGGATGGCTGCGTGTTCGCGCCTGCGTTGCAATCCGTCGGCGCCGCTATTCCGCCGTGTTGAATCTGCACGGGGGGACGACTTCGTCGCTGTTCACTCTCGCCAGCGGCGCCCGCATCCGCATCGGCCAGCAAAAATATCGCCATGCTTGGATCTACAATGTCCGCATCCCGCCTCCTCCCTCGGTTTGGCAGCGCGCGGACCTGCACACAGTGGAAGATCAGCTGACCTTCATGCGATGGTTGCAGCTCCCGATACCGGCCAGGCCACGAGGAATGTTGCATCTGGATCAGGGAGCGCGCGCGCGCATTGCGGAGAGGCTGTCCTGCACGGGTCTACAACCATCGGAGTATCTGCTGATTCACCCGACGGCAACCTTGCAGACAAAGCGGTGGCAGGAGAAAAAATTCGCCGAGCTTGCCGACCGGCTTCATGAGCGCTACCGCCTTCCGGTTGTCTTTTCCTCAGCTCCATTCGAGGCCCAGGTTCTGCTGGATATCGGAAGGCATGCGCGGCACTCGCACCGCTACTGGTCGGATCTCGGGCTCGAAGATCTGTTCGTCCTGATTGAACAGTGCCGCATGTTCGTCGGCAATGACAGCGGTCCAACGCATGCCGCAGCAGCTCTGCGCAAACCCTTAGTGGTCATCTGGGGTTCCTCGGATTATCAGGTCTGGCATCCCTGGGAAACCGAATATGCACCGGTTCGTTTGGGACTGCCCTGCATGCCGTGTCCCGGTTACTCTTGCGCGGCTTTCGACAGGCCCAGGTGCATCAGCGATATAAGCGTCGAGCGTGTCCTGACCGCCTGCGACTCAGTAATGAATCATGAGTCACGAGTCATGAGTGATGAGTCATGAGCCGTGCAAAATATCGCTAATTCTCTACCCTCATTACTCATCACTCATTACTCATCACTGATAAGCCAGGGAGAATGAAATGCCGCAAACGCCTCATATCGAGAGACACTTCACTGCGTCCGGCACGGTGCGTGACATCGTGATCGGGATGTCCGATGGGCTCACGGTGCCTTTTGCGCTCGCTGCCGGCCTCTCCGGCGCGGTCACCGCAACGAGCATTGTGGTAACCGCGGGATTGGCCGAAATTGCCGCCGGCGCCATCGCCATGGGGTTGGGGGGTTTTCTGGCCGCCCGGAGCGATGCGGAGCATTATGCCAGTGAGAAGGCGCGCGAACAGCTCGAGGTGCGCGATATGCCCGAAGAGGAGGAAAAGGAAGTCCGCGAAGTTCTCGGAACCTATGGCCTATCCGGGGAAGAGGCCGAGCCGATTGTAGCAGCCCTGCGCCGCAAGCCGGGCGCCTGGGTGGATTTCATGATGCGGTTCGAGCTCGGTCTCGAAAAGCCGGACCCGTCTCGCGCCCGCACAAGCGGCCTCACGATTGCAAGTGCCTATGTGGCAGGAGGTTTCATTCCTCTCAGCCCCTATTTGTTTCTGGCAAGCGTCAGCAGCGGGCTGTCGGTTTCCATAGCGCTTACCATCCTGGCGCTGGCGCTCTTCGGTTACATAAAGGGCCACTTCACCGGTGCCCGGCCCTGGATCAGCTCGATGCAAACCACATTGATCGGCGGGGCGGCGGCAGCAGCTGCTTTCGGCATCGCGCGGTGGATCTCCTGAACTATCTCCGACCTCCGACCTCCGACAACCGACCTCCGATCTTGAGCTCTCGTTGGGGACGGATAGAAGACTGTGGGGCAGATGAAAGCTTTTTCCCAGTCTGCCAACCTTACAGTACGTCGGCTTCGGGCATCAGTGCTTTGCCAATCGTCCAATGGGTCGAATATCGGAGGCCTGAGGGCGGAGGCCTGAGGGCGGAGGCCTGAGGGCGGAAGATTGGGCCTGGATGCCGGCAAGCAGCTCCTCGGGAGTTGCGGACGCGGTGCCCAGTTTGGCGACCACAATTCCTGCGGCGATGTTCGACAGAATCGCGGCTTCCAGTATCGATAAGCCGGCCACAAGGCCCAGCGCCAGCGTGGAAATCACGGTGTCGCCCGCTCCGGTAACGTCAAACACCTCACGGGCCAGGGTGGGGATCTGGGTGACCTTCGAGTCCGCGTCAAAGAGAGCCATGCCGTGCTCGCCCCGCGTCACCAGCAGGTGATCGATGCCAGTCTGTCTGAGGACCTTTCTGCCCGCCCGCAGCAGGTCCTGCTCATTGGTGATGCTCATTCCCGCAGCGTATTCCGTTTCCAGGACGTTGGGCGTGATCACCGTCGCCGGCCGATACGCCTCGAGATTCTTCAGCTTGGGATCGATACAGACGGTTTTTTGCGCCGCTTTGGCCAGGGGCAGGATTTGTCTCAGGAGTGAAGACGAGATGAGGCCCTTTGCATAGTCGGATACGATAACTGCATCCATGATCTCCAGATGGGTCCGGAACCAAGCCACGATTTTCCGCCGCAGTTCCGGAGAGAGTGCCGAACGGTCTTCGCGATCGGTGCGGCACACCTGCTGGTGATGGGCGATGATGCGGGTCTTGATGCTGGTGAGCCGCCCCTTATCGATGAAGATCCCGCCCACGGTTGTGCCCAGTTCACGGAACTTGGCCCTCAGGAGTTCGCCTTCGGCATCATTCCCGACAATCGCGAGCGGAAACGGTTCCCCGCCCAGACTGCGGATGTTGGCGGCAACATTGGCTGCACCTCCCAGACAGGTCGTTTCTTTGCGGACTTCCACCACCGGCACCGGCGCTTCGGGGCTGATACGGCTGACGGAGCCCCAGACAAACCGGTCCAGCATCACGTCGCCGAGAACCAGCACCTTCTTTTTCGGAAACCGCCGCACCGCCGCGGCCAGGGTTTCGGGGCGGCAATGGTATCGAGCCAGCACCATAGGAATCACACTCGTTTTCCGCAGGGCCGGAAATCCCTGCTATCGACCCGGTACGATGATGGAAGGCTGCGCCGGACCAATCCGCGAGCTGTGCGGCAAACGGCGCAGCAGAAAATTGACGAAGCTGAGAGCGGACGGGCCGGCCTTGAGGTGGCTCGCGACCACTGCGCGGATAACTTCCAGACACTCGATGGCATCCTTCAAGGGAAGACGTTTCTGCTCCGGCTGGTCCGGGTAGCGGCGAGACTGAATCAAGCCGCTGAACTGCCTGCGCAGGCCTTCCGCTCGAAGGTTTTCCGCGGTCGTCTCATAGAGCACCCCATGGTCCTCCGTGCGCAGCGTCTTCAGAAGGCAGTCGAGTGCCTCCGCCACATCCTGGTCCGTCAGATCTCGTGAGTATTGCCGTTCCACAGCAATGATTGTCTGCAAATCGGCAAGCACCGGCTCATAATTCTCCACGACCCGGGCTATTTTCTCCTGCTCAAAAGGATCGCTGACGCGGAAATGGCGCGCTCCTTCCTGGCTGGTTTCACGATCCCGGCCGGCTTTCAGGTATTCGCAGCCCTCCGGGCATTCGATCTCCAGGATCCGCTTTTCGCCGCAGCATTGCCCGCATATCCCGGCATTCTTAGCCGGACAGGGCCTCTTACCCTTCCGCTGATTGCACAAAACACACTTCATAGCCGTATGGTTTCCCTGCACGTTTTTCGTCCCAAGCCGAATCGCATTTTATACCACATCCAGCCGGGAACCGGTAGCGGCCGAGGGCGGGAATAGGCATCGGCAGGCGACGGAAAAAACCAATCGCGGCCGGGGACCTCATGCCGATCTGCGGCCGCTGATACCGTCAGTCAGATGAAGGAGCCCCATACCGCTTTGCCGTGCGTTCTGCAAAACTGGTCCAGGAATTTTCTAACCGCCGCATAGTGAGGAAAGGCTCTCTCAGCGCGGTTGAACTCCGGCGTGTGGTGTCGTTTCCTCGTCCTGCCCGTGGAACCGTCAAAGAGCGTGTGCAGCATTTCGTGATAGAGAAGATAGGATACGACCGATTTCGGGACCTTGGGAGAATCGAGAACGGGACTGATGGTAATGGTGTGATGGGTAGGATCATAGTGCCCCAGGCGGCTCCAGCTCGCACGCGCTCCCCAGCCCAGCCGCCGGATGTCCACCTGATCGTTAAAATAGACCCTGTTCAGTTCGCGGTACATTACGGCCAGGGAGTGGTATCTGCCTTGGGCGTCCTCGATCTGTTTGCGTCCCCGCTGCAGTCGTCGCTCCTGCACTTGCCGCTCGACTTCCGGATGCTGCCGGAAGCATTCATAGATCTGCAGCGTTTTGTGCGGCGGCTTGCGGCGCAGGACCTTGCATGCCAGCAACAGGATGATCGCCTCCAGCACCTCCTTCGGCGCCTGGCGGCAATGGTCGCTGATGCGAATCATCCAACGGGAGCCGCGATGTCGGATCGTGTGAGTCAAGCCTATGTACGGGAAAAAATCTGCCTTGACCTCCAGGCCGCGAAAGGAACCGGAGAATGCCTGCAGGATGGAACGGCACAAAGCCTGAAGTTCAGCGGTATCTGACATGCCAGGATAATCCATGATCTGCAGCCTGCAAAGAAACCCGGAATCTGGATGCCGGATCCAGGTGCTGACAGCACTGCTCAGCCAACGCGTGCTCAGCACTAAAGTCAATATCAACCACCCGAGCTTTATTCACTTTCCCGCATTGCCTCCTGGAGTTCAGCTACCGCATCCTTCAATGCGTCGATGTCGGCCTTCAGTTCCGGCAGCCTCCCGAACAGGGCGTTGAGACGCTTGTACTCCCGGAGCGGACGCACCGGGACTCCCCAATAGACTTCGCCGCCGCGCACGATCTTGCCGGGGAGGATGCCTGCCTTGGAGCCTATCACCGCGCCGCTTTGCACGCGCGCGTGGTCCCCAAATCCGACCTGCCCCCCGATCACGGCAAAGTCCTCAATCACGGTGCTGCCGGAGATGCCGGTCTGGGCTGCGATAACCACACCGCAGCCGATCTGGACGTTATGGCCAATCTGCACCAGGTTGTCGATCTTGGCCCCGGCACTGATGCGCGTCACACCCAGCGAGCCTCTGTCCAGGGTCGTATTCGCCCCGATTTCCACATCGTCCCCGATGATGATTTGGCCCGCTTGCGGGAATTTCAGCTGGGTGGCGCCGTCGAAGACGTAACCAAATCCGTCACTGCCGACGACGACGCCGGCGTGGAGCACAACCCGGTTCCCCAGCACAGCGCCCGGATACAGCACCACATGCGGGTGCAGGATGCACTGTTCTCCCAGGACGCAGTTCGCTCCAATCACCACGCCGGCGTGCAGAATGCAGCCGCTTGATATTCGTGCTCGGGGCCCGATGACCGTAAAGGGTCCGAGATCGACATCGCCGGCAACCTCAGCTTCCGCTGAGACCGCAGCACCAGGATGCCGGATGCCCGTCGCCCGCGGACTGGGCGCCAGCAGGGTTGCGGCGCGCACAAAGTCCAGCTTGGGATTGCTGGAGAGGATCGCGGTGCAACTGTCGGGCACGAGGCCGGGCGGCGCTATCCAGCAGCCTGCCCGGATCTCGGCGACGTGCGGAGCCGTCTTGCTCTCGAATTTGAGAAAGACGAGCGAAGAGTCGTCGGCGGACTCCCACCCGGATACCTTGTTGATCCGGCGCCTGCCCTCGCCCTGGAAGCCGAGGCCCAACAATGATGCAAGTTCCGAAACAGTGTAGGTCATTTTTCAAAAAAATGGCGCAGGCCGGGAGGCCCTGCGCCTGAAAAGGCCCGGCAGTCTCCGCACGCCGTCTAGGGGATCGTCTTGGCAGTACTGACCGTATCCGGCTCTTTGCGGCCGGGCCCGGCACCCCTGGAGCTGTGCGGAGCCTGGGGCATGATAAGCTTGTGCTCTGTGGTCTCCAGTTCCACAGATTTGCCCTTGGCATAGATCTTGTGCCGGCCCCGGGTATTGTGCCATTCCGTCAGCGTAGCCGTCTTGTGCTTGGCCTCGATGATCTGACGCCATCCCACTCCGGTGTTATAAGCGCAAAAGGATACCTCGCCTTCCTCGGTCCCATAGGGGATCACGCACATCTCGGTGCGCCGGAAATCATAGGTCCAGAGATCCTGGAACAGCATTCCCTCAATACACAGCACGCGCCACTCATCCTGGTTGGAACGTGTTTGCATCCGGTCATTCCGGTCGCTGTCGGATTTTGCCGAACTGGGTTTGAACAGATTGAGAATCTGGGACAAGGGAAAGCCCCTCGGCGCTTCCTTCGCCCTGTAGTTGCGCAGGATGGCAAGAGCCAGCTGGGCCGCGGTCAGGGTCTTGCTGCGTGCGCTGTCGGTGATGGCCGCTACGTCCCGAATGAAGCGCTCGTAGTTGAAAAACTTGAATAGGGGGACCCATTCCTGCGTCCGACGGTTGATGACGAGCAGGCTGAACACTCCGCAATTAGGATGACAGTTGCAGGCGCTCCAGCCCCACTGGGCATCCGGCCCCTGAAGGATGTCCATGACACTGGTGAAGGCGCTGTACGTGGAAAGCGGGAACCAGTCTCTCATCGGCTCCCAATCCGCATGCAGCTGGGTTTTCAGCTCCTCCACCATCAGAGACAGGGGGTAGCGCTGCGCGTAACGTGTCTGATCATCGATTTCCTCGTCCCTGCCCGAGAAAGAGATGGGCTGAAACACGACGGTTTGGACTTTATCGATGTTTTTGATGGCAAAATCCACAATGGGTCCGGCGGCATCATTATTTACGCTGTTAACTATCGTTGTTACCAGCGTGGTTTTCATGCCGGCCCGGGCCATGTTCTCAATGGCCTGCAGCTTGACATCCAGCAAGTTGGCCACGCCGCGATGCCGGTTTTTCTCATTAGTAGTGCCATCAAACTGGAGGTAGGTCCCGTGCAGACCGGCTGCCCGCGCCTGGCGCGCGAACTCCTCGCTCTGGGCAAACCGGATGCCGTTCGTGGCCGCCAGGATACGATAAAAACCGATCTTCTTGGCATAGGCCACGGCGTCGAGAAAAAAAGGTGAGAGTGTCGGCTCGCCGCCCGAGAAAAGGATGATCATCTGACGCTGCGGCTTGAAGGAGACGGCGCGATCGAGGATCCCCTTTACGATCTCAAAATCCGGTTCATGGACATAACCAACCTGATTGGCATCCATAAAGCAGGGGCCGCACATCATGTTGCAGCGATTCGTCAGATCAACGGTAAGAACCGTGCCCCGGCCATACCGGATTGAGGATGTCCCATGGCGGTGGATGTTCCCATCGTCGGCAATCTCGAAGTCCCGGCCAAAAAAGAGGTCCTCGATGCGGCGAGTAAAGGCCGCATTGGTAGAGAGCACGTCTTCGAAAGGGCCGTGTTTGTCGCACACCTTGCGCATCAAAATGCGGCCATTC
>CAYGWQ010000147.1:0-12701 GCA_964353465.1 uncultured Acidobacteriota bacterium
CCTCGAATCGCCCAGTGATGCAAACGGGTGTGTCCGCGGCGAGATAAGCCTCATATTTTGCATAAGAGGAAGGGAAAACGACCGCTTCCACCGCTCCGGTGAGATCTTCGAGAATGAAGACCGCCATCAGTTCTCCCTTTTTCGTGCGGCGGATACGACATTCCGTCACGATGCCGGCGACCCGACACTCCACGCCGGCACCATCACTGACCAGCTCGGCGAGAGTCTTCCTGGAGAACCGGCTGAGTTCTTCAGAGAAACGTTCCAGAGGATGGCCGGACACGTAATATCCGAGCGTCTCCTTCTCGAATGCCAGCAGCTGTTCAGGCGGCCATTCGGGGATGTCGGGGGGCTGAGGCGCAGGCATTTCTGCCGGCCCCATCAGGGTGGTGAATAATCCCCTCTGACCGCTGAGACGATCGCGCTGCGCTTTCTGGCCCTCTTCCAGCGCCGCATCCGCCATCGCCATCAGCTGCGCACGTTTCCAACCCAGAGAGTCAAGGGCGCCGCTCTTGATCAGGCTCTCGATCACCCGCTTGTTCACGGTGCGGGAATCCACCGCTTCGCAGAACTGAAAGAGATTGCGGAATGGGCCGTGCTTCTTGCGATGCTCCAGGATGGACTGGATCGCGCCCGCGCCCACGTTGCGAATGGCGAGCATGCCGAAACGAATCTTGCCCTCCGCAGAATGAAACGGCAGCTCGCTATGGTTGATGTCCGGAGGCAATACCGGGATCCCCATGTCCTTGCATTCCGCGATGTACATCACGACCTTGTCCGTATCACCGATCTCGCTGGTGAGCAGGGCGGCCATGAACTGCACGGGGAAGTGGACCTTAAGATAGGCAGTCTGGTAGGCGAGATAGGCGTAGGCGGCGCTGTGGGACTTGTTGAAACCATACTGGGCGAACTGCTCCATGTGGTCGAAGACCTGGACGGCGATCTTGTCGGGGATTTTCTTCCCGCGCGCTCCGGTGAGAAATTTGTCGCGCATGGAAAGCATCACCGAGGCCTTCTTTTTCCCCATGGCTTTGCGCAAAATGTCGGCCTCACCCAACGAAAATCCCGCCATTTTGCTCGCGATCTGCATTACCTGCTCTTGATAGACGATCACGCCATAGGTCTCTTTGAGTATCTCCTCCAGGACCGGGTGCAGATAGTGAACTTCCACCAAGCCGTGCTTCCGACGGATGAAGTCCGGGATCATATCCTTCGGGCCCGGGCGGTAGAGCGCATTCAGGGCGATCAGGTCCTCGAATCGCGCCGGCTTCAGGCGGCGCAGTTCCGCCTTCATCCCGCCGCTCTCGAACTGGAAGATCCCGTTCGTTTTTCCCTCGGAGAAGAGCGCATAGACCTCCGGATCGTTCAGTGGAATCGCGGGTAGATCCACCTGAACGCTCGTTTCCTCAAAAACGCGCTTGACGGCGTTATCGAGGACGGTAAGGGTGGCAAGCGCCAGGAAATCCATCTTGAGGAGGCCGATGGTCTCCAGGTCCTTCATGCTGTATTGGGTGGTGAGTTCATCCTTGTTGGACTTCGCCAGAGGGATGAGCTCCGTCAACGGCTTGGGGGCAATCACCACGCCGGCAGCGTGAGTCGAAGCATGGCGCGAAAGCCCCTCCAGGCGCCTGGCGATCTCGATCAGGTTTGCGACCTGGGGTTTTTGCATTTCTTCGCGCAGGCGCGGCTCCTGCTCCAGAGCTTTTTCGATCGTAGCGTTGAGCTCATTGGGAATGAGCTTGGCGATCCGATCCACCTCCGCATAAGGGATGTCCAGGCTGCGGCCAACGTCCCGGATCACGCCTTTGGCCGCCATGGTGCCGAAGGTGATGATCTGACATACATTCTCGCGGCCATACTTTTCCGCCACGTAATCAATCACTTCCGCACGACGGTTCATGCAGAAGTCCATATCGATGTCCGGAGGAGCAATGCGTTCCGGATTCAGGAAGCGCTCGAAGAACAGATCGTATTGCAGCGGATCAATATCGGTGATACGCAGGCTGTAGGCGACCAGGCTCCCCACGACGGACCCGCGCCCGGGGCCGACGGGGATGCCTTTATCCCGTGCGTACTTGATCAGGTCCCAGACGATCAGGAAGTAACTTGAGAACTTCATCATCTTGATTATCGCGATCTCGAACGCAAGGCGCTCCTCATAAGCCTGCAGAGGGTTTTTCAGGGCCCCATCCCGAGCCGTCCGTTCCAGGTGCGGGCGGCGCCAGGCAAAGCCTTCACGGACGACCTTCTCAAAATAGGAATCGTGGGTTTCGCCCGGAGGAACGTCGAAGGGAGGGAGGTGAAACGCCGTGGTGTTGAGCTCGATGTTGCAGCGCTCAGCAATCAACAGGGTATTCTGCAGCGCTTCGGGCACCTCCTTCCACAGTTCGTGCATCTCGGCGCCAGAGCGGAAGTAGTACTGGTCGCCGGTGTAGCGCATGCGATCTGTTTCCTGCACGGTCTTGCCGGTGCCGATGCAGAGCAAGACATCGTGGGCAACGCTGTCTTCCTTGCGCAGATAGTGCGTGTCGTTGGTGCAGACGAGCGGGATGCCGGTCTTTTTCGACATCTCTATGAGCAGGGGATTGATGCGCTTTTGGGCAGGCAGGCCGTGGTCCTGGAGTTCGAGATAAAAGCGGTCAGGTCCGAAGATATCGCGCAGGCAGCCGGCTTCCTCAGCGGCCGACTCATGCTGCTCCATCACCAGATGCTGTGCAACAGCGCCGCGCAAGCAGGCTGACAGGGCAATCAGTCCCTTGGAGTACCTTCCGAGGAGCTCTTTGTCAATCCGCGGCTTATAGTAGAAGCCTTCCAGATAGCCGAATGATACGAGCTTGCTCAGGTTCTGATAGCCTGGCTCATCCTGAGCCAGAAGAATGAGGTGATTGGCTTGATCGCTGCCGCCGGTCTTTTTATGCCGGCTTTCTTTGGCAACGTAGACTTCGCAGCCGAGGATGGGTTTGAGCCCCTGTTTGCGTGCCGTGGTGTAGAAGTGAATTGCCCCGAAAAGGTTGCCGTGATCGGTGATCGCTAAAGAAGGCATATTGAAAGAGATCGCGGTCTCGATGAGCTGATCCACCTTGGAAGCGCCATCCAGCAGGCTGTAATCCGAGTGATTGTGAAGGTGGACGAACGAAGGGTCTGGCACAACTCACTCCCATTCGATGGTTCCTGGCGGTTTTGAAGTAACGTCGTATACGACCCGGTTGATGCCCCGCACCTCGTTGACGATACGGTTTGATATGCGCTCCAGCAGATCATAGGGTAGCTTGGCCCAATCCGCCGTCATGCCGTCCTGGCTGGTGACCACACGCAGTGCGGTTACGTTTTCGTAGGTGCGGTCATCACCCATTACCCCAACGCTCTGAATGGGCAATAATACCGCGAATGCCTGCCAGACGGCGCGCGTCAGGCCTTCGCGCTCCACCTCTTCCTGAACAATGGCATCGGTTTCCCGCAAGACCGACAGCCGTTCGGGGGTAACCGGGCCGATGATCCGAACCGCGAGGCCCGGCCCGGGGAATGGCTGCCTGTGTACAAAGCGAGGGTCCATGCCAAGCTCTTCGCCGACCTTGCGCACTTCGTCCTTAAAGAGCTCTCGCAACGGTTCCACGAGCGTGAAATTCATCGTGCGCGGCAGCCCGCCAACGTTATGGTGCGACTTGATCACCGCCGAAGGCCCGCGCACTGATGTCGATTCGATTACATCCGGGTATAGGGTCCCCTGGACCAGGAATCTGGCGCCGCCGAGCTGGTGAGCCTCCTGCTCAAAGACGCGGATAAACTCCTCTCCGATGATCTTGCGCTTTTGCTCCGGGTCCACGACTCCTGCCAGCCGGGAAAGGAAACGCTCACCCGCGGGCACACCCACAACCTTCAAATTAAGCCGTCCGCGAAAGCTTTCCAGCACGGATGAGTACTCGTCTTTCCGCAGCAGGCCATTATCGACAAAGAGGCAGGTGAGCCGGTCTCCGATCGCTTTATGGACCAGCACGGCAGCAACAGCGGAATCCACGCCGCCGCTCAATCCGCAGATGGCGCGGTTGTCCCCGAGGACCTTCCGGATCGCTGCCACGCTGGAATCGATGAATGCCGACATCGTCCAATCCCTGCGGCACTTGCAGGCACGGGTCAAAAAGTTTTCGAGGATCTTGGTCCCATGATGAGTGTGGATCACCTCTGGATGAAACTGCAGCCCCCAGATCCGACGCTCCTCGTCAGCCGCTGCCGCGAGAATATCTCCAGAACGTGCCAGGGGCCGAAATCGTGCCGGGAGGGCCTCTACGCGATCGCCATGGCTCATCCAGACTTGAAAACTACGGGGGAGACCAGAGAGGATCGCGTTTTCCTCGATCACTTCGATAATGGCCTTGCCGAACTCGCGCTGGTTGCCGGGCACGACCTTCCCCCCCATGCTCTGGGCGATCAACTGAAGGCCGTAACAGATGCCCAGCACAGGAATGCCGAGCTGAAACAACTCCGACGGCACCTGCGGGCTACCGGCGCGACACACGGAATCGGGTCCTCCAGACAGGATAATACCTGCGGGTTTCACCTCGGCGGCCTTACTAAGCGCCTTGGCGAAGGAGGCAATTTCGCAATACACCTTGAGCTCGCGGATGCGCCGGGCAATCAGCTGGGTGTACTGAGAACCAAAATCCAAAATAAGGATGCATTGACGGTTAATGGATTATCTCCCGGGTTTTGTTTGCTAGTCTCCTGCGGCCGCCATACAATAGCGCAGGGCCCGATGATTTGCAATGGATGAAGCATGGTCGGGATCCTAAAATCAGCGCTGCGACTTCGGCCTGGATCCGCGACTGTCGGTAAATCCGGGCAAATCCGTTCTTTTTGTGCCGTAGCTCCTGACATTGGCCAACTTCTGGTCTGAAACTCGAGGTTCAATGTCCGCGATCCGCTTTTCGCATCCCTGGATGCTCCTGCTGGCGCTGATCCCACCGACGCTGGCATTCATTTCTAGGTTGCCGTTCTTTAGGCGCCGTGGCTGGCTGTCGCTCTCGTCGTACGATTGGATTCCGGCAGCCGGCATGAGTCGCGCCTATCCGCAGTGGCTGGCATTCTTGTCGCGTTTTGCGGCGTTGGTTTGCCTGATTTTGATCGCCGCAGGCATCCGTTTCGATGATGTTGTCTCCGTAGCGCAACCGGAAGCGTTGATCATCGTTCTCGACGTTTCCAGTTCCATGACCGCGGAGGATTTTTCCCCGGTGAATCGACTCGAAGTGGCGAAAGAGCTGTTAAGCGAGTTTGCCGTCACTCAGGCGAACGCTGATCTGGGATTGATCCTTCTGGCAGCGTCGCCGCGCCTGATGGTGCCGGCGACACCAGAGCGGGGCGCCATTGCGCAAGCATTGAGCAAGGCAGTCCCTGCCGGCTATGAAGAAGACGGCACCGCGATCGGCAGCGGCATTGCCAGCGCTGTAAACCGGCTGCGAAACGGACCGTGGAATCGGCGGCGGATTATCCTGGTTACCGACGGAGTCAACAACCGTGGTGCCCTGGCGCCAACAGACGCTGCGCGCATAGCTGCCGGCATGGGAATCAGGATCGACACCGTGGGGATTGGAACCGATACCGTTGCGCGCTACTGGGCCCCCTCAGCGCTGGGAGCCCCGATCGAAGTCAAGGCGCGCATCCGGATCGACGATAAGGCACTCGAGGATGTATCCCGGATTACAGGGGGAAGCTACCGGCGTGTTACGAACTCAGACGAAATGCGTCGTGCTCTGGAATCGCTGGCAACTGAGCGCAAGCCGATTCCCGCAGCCACGGCCGCGCAACCGGATTATGCCAGGGTCCGATTCCTCGTTGTCGTCGCCATCCTCCTGATAGGCATTGAGTTTACATTAACGCGGTTCATTTTTCCCGAGCTGCCCGGGTGAGGGGATATGTACTGGGAAAAGCCATCCCATCTGTGGGTACAACTCCTGCCGGGGATTTTTCTTGTCGGCTGGGCTGTTTCGGAGTGGTTGTGTAGACGTCGCCTGCAACACTTTGGCGATGCTCGCGTGCTTGGTGTGTCCTATTCCTGGATGCCGAGAGTCGTCGCGCTCGTTCTGCTCTTGCTGGGAATCACCTCCACGGCAGCGCTGCTTGCGATTCCCGTCACCGGAGAGAACACCCTGTCTGGCGTGAGTCCGGAGATTCGAATTTTACTCGATGATGGGTCCCTGGATGCCGGGGGGGATACGCTCTGGGATACTCTCGAGACAGCCGTTCAGGTCATTCTCGATCAGGCTCCCGGCATGCATTTTTCGGTCCTCGCATCAGGGCAGCCCGCCGAAATATGGGTTCATCCCACGGCCGATGTGGAAGGAATTCGGATTGTTGTTTCACGGATGCGCTTTGCATTGAAGCGCGGAACTGGAGGCGGCTTGTCTGAGACGCTAGCTGAACATCTCCATGACCAGCGACCGGATTCTCCGCAGGCGCGGTTGGCTGTGATTACAGCAATGCCTTCCGAAGATCTGGAACGCCTTCCGGTGATGCAGGAGGACGGGGCGTCCTATTTCGTTTTTGTGCATCTATCCGGCGACCGGGGCGAGATGAGGTTTGGATACCGGGCAACAACCGGCGAGTGGAAGTGGACCGTTGAACCAGCCGCGGTGGGCAACAGGCTGAAGGCGGAGATCGGCGCTTCGGTTTCATGGGGAAGCCTGAGCCTGATGCAGGGCTATGCTTTGCTGGCCATATTCCTGTTCTGCGCCGAATATGTATGCCGGCGTGCCGAACGGTCCGCGGCCGGGAAGCTTTCCTTGCCAGGGATCATCCTGTTGCTGATGGGATGGATCCTGCCGGCCCTGCCGCAAAGCGCACAGGCGCAGGAGACTCCAAGCGATCCGGCGCGGACCTTCGTGTCGCAAATTGCCCGGGACTTTGCCATCGTCACGGAAATAAGCCTTCAAGACCCTTACGTCGGCCAGCAGTTCAGCGTTATCTACAGGCTGCGTGCACAGCAGCCGCCAGCTGCGGTCGATATCGACCCTCAGCAGTACACCGGATTCTGGACGGAAGTGGTTCCTATCTCTCAAGAATCGGCTTCTACGGCGCGCCCGCTACGAGGGAAGGCGGTTGTGGATTTCCTGCTCCGGCAGGTCATAGCCTATCCGATTGAGGAGGGGGTGCTGCAGCTGCCGCCCCTTTCCATAAAAGTGAAAAGGGCAGGACGTATTTCCTCGCAGCCGGATGATTGGGATGTTGTCGGCCTTTCCGCTCCCATCGAGATCCGTTCTTTGCCGCTTCCACCGGGGCCTGAAGCCGTCAGAACCGTGCCACTTGTCGGTTCTGCCGAAGGCTCCATGAGTTGGGAAGGCGATGGATACACTACGATCGTCTTGGAGCTGCAAGGAACGGCGAATCTGGCTCTGTTTAAACCGCTTGACTGGCTGATACTACGTCCTGGTCAGCTGTGCCAGGCTCACCTCGTGCGCGCGGAAAATGTTGCCCGTACCATGGACCTGGATGGGAAGCGCCAGCTCTCCCTTGTGCAGCGCCAGCAATGGATCCTCAGGCTTGCAGGGGTTGGTCCGGGACAAGAGGTGGATGACCTTGTCCTGCCTGTCTTTGCGCCGATTGAAAGATCCTGGAAAAGTCTGCGTGTCCAGGGGATCAAACTCCCTGCTTCCCTGTCTACGGCGCTAGAACCGAATACCGGAGCAGCCGGCATGAGGGTGGATACCGGAATGCGGCCCCGGCGGTTCCGATGGACTGCCCTCAACATCGGCATCGGTCTCATCGCCGGACTTGCCATGATCGGGACGCTGTTGTTCTGGCTTGCGAAAAAATATTGGCCGGGAGATGACAGGGCTCCGGACAGCCCTGCCGTTCTCGAGAAGAAAATCAAGATCTCTCCGCGCGCCTTTCTCGACGGCGCACACAAGCTGCTTGAGAAATGCGCCCTGGAAATGGGCCGACAGCACAATCTGGGCGCAGAAGACACGTTGCTAGATCGGTGTTGGATTTCTGTGCAGAGATATCGCTTCAACCTGGAGCCGCTTCCCGTCGAAGCCCGCAACGAGATTCTTTCATCCGTCAGGCAGATTCTGAATCAGTGCGGGCAAGCCGGCCCGACGCCTCGGAGCCGGTGAATGTCACTTTCGTGAGGGATCGGATGGAATTGTTCGCTGCCGCCGTTTTGGGAATTGTTCAGGGTCTGACCGAGTTTCTGCCTATCAGCAGCTCTGCTCATTTGATACTCGTGCCATGGTTGTTGGGCTGGAAGCCCGAAGGATTGGTCTTTGATGTTGCATTGCATGTGGGAACGGCAGTTGCGATCCTGGCTTATTTCTGGCGGGATTGGGTGAAGCTTGCGAGCGAAGCCCTGCGGGGGATTGTGGAAGGCAGGCCCTTCGACAACGCGCAACGAAAGCTGGCATGGCTCCTCGTCGTTGGAACAGTGCCGGCCGGCATTATCGGACTGCTGTTCGAAAAACAGGTTGAAGAAACGCTGCGATCACCCATAATCACCGTCGCGACCCTGGCAATTCTTGGAGGCGTGCTCTACCTCGGGGAGCGCCGGAGCAGGCGAACTCGATCGCTCGAGGACTATTCCTGGGCGGATGCAATCTGGATCGGCCTTAGCCAGGCGCTGGCGCTGATTCCGGGCGTTTCACGCAGCGGCATCACCATCAGCACAGCAATGCTGCGGGACTCGGACCGCTCCACTGCCGCCAGGTTTTCGTTCCTTCTGGCAACTCCGATAACCGTCGGCGCCGGCATGCTCGAGGGGTGGAAGTTCATCAATGCGATCCGGATTTCCGCATCAACCGTGCTGCCTGGACCTGCCGGCACCCTGCACGTGAGTTGGGCAGTGCTTGCGGTTGGAGTGTCGTGTTCCGCCATCACCGGATTCCTGTGTATCCGGTATTTTCTCCGTTACCTGCAGACCAGAACCTTTATTCCTTTCGTCATCTATCGGATCATCCTGGCTGTGGTCGTATTGCTCATATACCTTCGCTCGACCTCTCTTTAGGCCGCAAAAGCCCGGCACGCGAAGCCAGTCGTGTCCATCCGTGTTCGTCCGTGGCTCGGAAGTCTTTTGGAACCAAGTTTCATGGATACCCGGGGATTGGCAATCGCCTTCCTTATGACTGCCGGGCTTTCTTCTTCTCGCGGATATTGTGAAGGATTTCCCTGATGCGTTGCTCCATTCCCTGATCTGTGGGGTGATAATACCGACGGTCGCGCAGCGAGTCGGGCAGGCACTCCATGTCGGCCACCTTGTGTTCCAGGTCGTGAGCATACTGGTAGCCCTTCCCGTAGCCCAGGTCCTTCATGAGCCGTGTGGGAGCGTTCAGAATGTGCAGCGGTGGAGGATCATTCACCGTCTTCTGTACATCGGCTTCCACCGCGCTATAGGCGGTGTACAACGCGTTCGATTTCGGGGCGACTGAGAGATACACGGCAGCCTGTGCCAAAGCCAGCTTACATTCGGGCATTCCGACCAGGCGAACCGCTTCCGTGGCATTTACTGCGACCTGGAGCGCGCGGACATCCGCCATCCCAATGTCTTCGGAAGCGAAGCGGACCATGCGCCGCGCGATGTACAGCGGGTCTTCGCCGCCTTCCAGCATCCTGCCCATCCAATAGATTGCAGCATCCGGATCGCTGTTGCGCATCGACTTGTGCAGGGCTGAGATCAGGTTGTAATGCTCGTCGCCGGCCTTGTCATAGCGAAGGATCTTCTGCTGCAGAGCGGCTTCCAGATCGCCTGTGGTCAGGACGGGCACGCCGCTGTGAACGCGGCGGCAGGCAAGATCCACGGCGATTTCCAGTGCGTTGAGAGCAATGCGAGCGTCCCCATTGGCATAGACCGCCAGTTGGTGCACCACGGCTGATGCAATCTCGACGGGACGGCCCCCCATACCGCACTTGCTGTCCGCAAGCGCACGTCTTACCAATTGCTCCACCTCTTCTACGGTCAGGGGATGGAGAACATAGACTCTGGCACGCGACAGCAGTGGGCCAATAACCTCGAAGGAAGGATTTTCGGTGGTTGCACCGATCAATACTATGACACCCGATTCCACATAGGGCAGGAATGCATCCTGTTGAGCCTTGTTGAAGCGATGGATCTCATCAATGAAAACCATGGTTTTACGGCCGGTCCTGTGCAGATGCTTCTCGGCGTCTGCCATAACCGCTTTGATTTCCTTAATCCCGGAAAGCACCGCGCTGTAGGCGAGGAATTCCGATTTGCTTTCCCGGGCGATAACGCGGGAGAGTGTGGTTTTGCCCGTGCCCGGCGGTCCCCAGAGGATCAGGGAAACGAGTTGATCGTGCTCGATCATTTCACGCAGCACCATCCCTTTGCCGATCAGGTGCTGCTGGCCGACGACTTCATCAAGAGTGCGCGGTCGCATCCTTTCTGCCAGGGGAGCTGTGCCTGGGGACATGGATTCCAACGGATCGGGAAACAGTTGTTTGTTCATCTCAAGTCCCTGTGGCTTCGCCGGCCGAAGACGTACATCTCTGTCGCAGCGCCTCAAACAACAAAACCGCACCGGCGGCCGACACGTTCAGGGATTCCACACCGGGAGCCATGGGAACGCGAACGCCCGGGATTCCGGTCCACGCTTCCCCCCGAATGCCGTGGGCTTCATTGCCCAGCATAATGGCCGCAGGCCCTCGGAAATCGACCTCCCAGCAGGAACGACCTCGCCGCGCATCGGCTTGATACACTGCAATGTGGCCGGCATGGCAATGATCAAGAACTTCGCCGGCGGAGATGTCTTCCACTACAGCAAGGCTGAAAAAAGCTCCCGCGCTGGCACGAATTGCCTTGGGATTTCTTGCGGAAACAGTGCCTCCGAGGCAGCACACCCAGGAAACACCCGTAGCCCGTGCCGTGCGCAGCAAGGTGCCCAGGTTTCCAGGATCCTGAATGCCGCAGAGACAAAGGATCAGAGGATTGGCAACCGGCCTCACACTTGCCAGGCTGCTCGGCGGCACCCGGACGAGTGCCAAAGCGCCCTGGTGAGATATCACGTCCGACAATCTCTTCAGAAGCACGGGAGTGGCACGACTTACTGGAACGCATCGCTCGGACCAGGTGAGGAGCAGTTCCTTCTCGCGCGGGCTGGATCCGAAATCCTGGGATACCAGCGCTGCCTCCAGGGAACACCCCGCCATGGTAGCTTCTTCCAGCACGCGAAGCCCTTCCGCCAGGACAAGATCGGCGGGAGCGCGGCGTGCCTGGGCGGCAACCATGCGCACCGTGCGCACCAGAGGATTATCGTGACTGGTCAATAACGGGATTTCCATCCGGATATTTTCTTACCCTACAGGGAGAGCGAGGCCGCTCTGCGGTGATGCACGCTCCCCAAAACCACACGTTCGACTGGGAAATTGCCGTTGCGTAGGAGCGCGCGCCCGAGAGAACCGGCCAGCGCGTCCTCGGCTTCCGAATCCGCTTTGTTGACAAACGGGATGATACGCATACCGGGCCGCCAACCTTTGCACACACCCTGAGGATGGAACAGGAGGGAGGCTGCCAGCTCGGGAGTCAGAATCTCGCCGAGTTTCAGATCGAAGCGTTCTCTGGCAATCTCCCAACGGAAGAGGCTCTCGGGACCCAAAGGCCGGTTCAGGCAATCCAGCCCGATTACGGGCACCAGATAGCTGGCGCCTGTCATCAGCACCGGCTCATTAGCGCGCGGCATCTTAAGGGACATGCTGCGTGCCCCGTCCGCCTCATTGAGAATCAGCGGGAAGGCATGCGCATCGAGGCGATCGGCGAAGCCGGGATCTACACCGCGCAGGAGATCAGGTGCGCCAGGCAGGCGCGTGACCACGAACTTGCACTCGCGGCACCCGCCGGCAATGGCACGATCGAGCAGGATCTTCAGCAGATCCTCGTTATCGGAGGACAGAATGACCATGCCATCCACGGGATGGGGTGGATGAATTCGTGTTGTGGTCGTAAAGATAACGGGAATCGAATGGGAATACTCGGTCAGAAGCTCGAGGATGAGGCCGGTCTTGCCGCCGCCCCCCACGATGTTGACGCGCGCCGGCAGCGAGAATGCAAAGTGTTCAGAAAACACGCTAGGATCCTTTGTCGAGCTCGGGTTTGGATCTCCTGACAGACATAGGGCCTGCAGAACCGAGATTCCAAGTCCGGCGGACTATGTATGGGGTTTTATTCTGAGATTCGAAATAGATCCGGATCAGGATCTCAGCCACAAGGCCCATCAGAATAAACTGTACGCCGAGGAGAAAGAGAAAAACCGCCAGCAACAGCAAGGGATTTCTGTGCGCTTTGATGTCGTTGACGAACTTGTCAATAAGAGTCCAGGCTGCGAAGAAAAATCCGGCACTGCAGGCCACCAGTCCGGTGCCCCCGAAAAAATACATCGGTTTCGTGGAATAATTGCTCAGCAGCTTTACGGTGATCAGGTCCAGGATTACCTTATAGGTCCGGCTCAGTCCATACTTGCTGTCGCCGTGCAGGCGCGGATGATGCCGCACGGGGATTTCGGTGACCTTCGCTCCGGCCCAGGTTGCATAGATCGGAATGAATCGGTGCATTTCTCCGTAGAGGCGCATATGTTCGAGCACGTCCGCGCGGTATCCCTTCAACGTGCAGCCATAATCGTGAAGGTGCACGCCGCTGATCCGCGAGATGAGAAAGTTGGCTGCCTTTGAGGGGAGTCTGCGCGTAAGCCAGGGATCCTTGCGATCAC
>CAYGWQ010000148.1:0-12602 GCA_964353465.1 uncultured Acidobacteriota bacterium
CACCCCATACACAAGTTTCCTGGCGGACGAGCGCATCAACCTGGCCAGCAACGTTGAGCTCCCCCGCCAGGCGGAAATGCAAGCCAGGGCCCTCAATAGTACTGTGGATGGCGCTATAGCCCAGGTGAGTGCCAACAATCGCAGCGCCCTGAACCAGGCCAATCAGGCTCCGGCCCAATCCACCATTCAGTCAGCCGGTGCAGCCCAGATCGGCAACAGCACCGTCGCCGGCTACGAGTCAAACCAGGTTGAGAGACTGGTTACTGTCCAGGCCGTGGGGAATCGCGCACTCTACAGGCGCGGCCAGCAGTGGATCGATAGTGCCGTGGCGGACCAGAAGCTGGAACAGCTCAATGCCACAGCCAAAGTCGTTGCACAGTTCAGCGACGAGTACTTCCGATTGGTAACTGCCAACAGCCTTGCGGAGAACCAGATTTTCGCGTCGCAACAGCCGGGCCAGGACCTGATCGTCCTGCTCCGCGGCCAGGTTTATCGCATTACACCGGCCGCCCCAGGCAAGTAAGACATAATTTTGGTGACAGGCGCCATAACCTCGAAATTATTTCTGGCTTATGGAAATTGGCATCGCAGAATTTCGAGCTTCTGGCGCCGGCATCGAAAATGCGCGCCGAGGCGGGCGCCGGATGCCAGACGGCGCTCAGGAATGAGCAACACCCCAGGCCCCGTCCGGGAAAAGTGCTCCATAACCGGCCGATCGGCAACGCAGATCCTCGGCTGTCGCTTGCCGACGCATACTGGATGTGCCACAAACAGAGAGGCCCAAAATCCCCTGGATCTAATCCAGGTGCTATTGCGAAATGCCGTTGGGTATCTCGCGGCACAGCCCGAGCGCAAACATGACGTCTAGCCGCGGCCTTCGGGCTGGGAAAAAGCCCCGCAGTCATTCCAATAGCCTGCAAATTCTCTCTGAATCACAGGAGCCCGGAATACAGCGTTTCAGAATCTTTGGCTATTTGGTAAAATAACCAAATTTTGAGGAAGGAATGAACGTCAAGGCTCAGGCCTTATTTGGCGCGCGCGCGCGGATCATGAAGGCGCTCGCCCATCCGACGCGGCTTTTCATCGTCGACGAGCTATCGCGCGGCGAGCGCTGCGTCCGCGAGCTGACCAAAATGATCGGCGCCGACGTATCCACCGTTTCCAAGCACCTTTCCGTGCTCCGAAGCGCGGGCATCGTGGCGGATGAAAGGCGCGGCACGCAGATCTTCTACTCGCTGAAGTGCCCGTGCGTGACCCGCTTCATCTCGTGCACCGAGACGGTGTTGAAGAGCGAAGCCAGGCGGCACCTCCAACTGGTGAAATAAGCCGTCCGCGGGAATCCGCCGCGGCCGCTATCGTTGGACGTTGCCTTCCGATGGAGCGAACCGTGAACTGCACAGGAAACCGCCCATGAAAGACAATCATCCCTGGAAAGTTATTCTGTCCGTCAGCGCGGCAGCGATCGCCGCCATCACAATCATTGCCGTGGCGGCACGCCTGTGGGTATTGACAGCCGTACCCATCGGCTTTCTGTTCGGCTTTTTTCTTCAGAAGGGGGATCTATGCGGCGCGTCGGCCTTCAGCGAAGTGCTGGTCATGAAGGATCGGCGCAAACTTTTCGGCCTCTGGATTCTGATCGTCACCGCGATGCTCGCGTTCGCTCTTCTCCAGTCGCTGGGTTGGGTCCGGCTGAGCCCCAAGCCATTCCTGTACATCAATTACATCGTCGGTGGCGCCCTGTTCGGAACCGGCATGGTCCTGGCCGGCGGTTGCATAAGCGGCTGCCTGTATAAAGCCGCCACAGGCAACATGAACTCGATAGCCGGCCTGCTGACCATCCCGGCAGGCGTCATGGCCGTGGAGTTTGGCCCGTTGAATCCGCTGCATACGGCCATGAACCGATATGTACTCCGGTCGGCCGGTGGCGGGCCGGTCACACTGTCGACTCTGTCCGGCCTCCCCTTCGGAATCTTGGCGCTGCTGTTTGCAGCTCTCACCTTGGCCGTCATTCTCGTCAGGCGAGGGAAGAAGCCGGCGGCCAGCCGCCAGATTGCCTCCGGCTCATGGACGGAGCGCGCGGTAAGGCGGCCGTGGAAGCCCTGGGCCTCGGGACTTGCCATCGGACTGCTGATGGCCCCGGCTTATCTGTCCTCCGTGACGACGGGCAGGAATTATCCCCTGGGTGTGACGCACGGCGTGATGCAGGCCGAACTGCTGGTGGTGGACCGCAACGTGCAGCACGTTTGGAAAATCAGTCCGCCGCAGGCATCCCAGCCGGCTGCCGCGGCCCCAGCGACGCCCGCGCGCAGGCCGGTTTCCTGGTGGCTGGTGCTGGTAAGTCTGGCACTGCCGCTGGGGTCCTGGGTTTCGGCGCGCATGAACGCATCAGTGCGCCTGATGCCCAAGCCGCCTGATGAGATGCTCACGGCTCTGGCCGGAGGCTTTTTAACCGGCGCCGGCGCAGCCTTCGCCACGGGCTGCGTGGTCGGCAACATCATGTCGGGGTGGGCGCTGATGAGCGTCGGGATGATTCTCTTCGGAGTCGTCACCATCCTGGCCAATTGGATCACCAGCTACTTTTACCTGCTGGGCGGCCAGCTGCCGGTATCGTCCATAAAATGAGAATCCGTTGCCGGTTTTTATGGCTGCTCCCGATGCAATTCCTGCTTCTGCACGCAGGGGCGCTGGCCTGGAATGATCCTCAAGCCGGAAATCAACCGGCGCCGGCCTCGAAAAAAAAGTACCAGGACATGCCCCTGGGCCCTTTCCGTCTTGATTTGGGAGCAAACTTCCGGCTACGCCATGAGTACCAGTCGGGATTCGACGTGCGCAGATATGAGCCCGGCACCACAGACCACTTCCTGCTGACGCGCGTCATGCTCGACATCAACCTGCGATTCGATGCTACCCGGCGGATCTTCGTCCAGTTCCGCGATGCCCATGCCTTGAACAGCCGTCTCGAGCGCAAGGACTTCAGCAGAAGCAATCCCATGGAGGACCTGTGGGACATCCGCCAAGCCTATTTTGAGTGGAAGAAAATCGGCGGAAGTCCTCTGGATCTCAAGGTGGGGAGGCAGCAGATCAGTTACGGCGACCAGCGCATCTTTGGCCCCGGCCTCTGGGGCAACACCGGTCGTTATGCATGGGATGCGGCAATGCTGCGGATCGATACTTCCCGGCTTTGGGTGGATGCCTGGGTTGGCAGGCCCATCGAGAATCGTCCCGAACTCTGGCCCAACCGGGAATTTAAGGCTCCGACGGCCTTTGTCGTCTATGGCGGCCTTAAGAAGCTGCCGTTGAGGCTGGACATTTTTTACGCTGGAAAGTACGACGGTCAGGAACAGACGGTTGGGGAGTCTGGAACAAGCGACCTTCGGTCCCACTCCATCGGTTTTCAGTTGCAGAAGCAGGCGCAGCAATGGCTAGACTTCACTGCGTCCCTGGTCGGGCAGACCGGGCGCTATGGAGAGGACACGATACGCGCCTTCGGCGCCAACTCAGCCGTGGGATTCACACTCCCGTTGAAATGGCGCCCCCGGCTGGCCGGCCAATTCACATGGGGATCGGGGGATCGCAATCCCGCGGATGGGATTCACGGCGCCTTCGATGGTGTTTTCGGTGGGGCGGACATCAATTTTTACGGGGATCTCAACCTTTTCTTCTGGGCCAATCTGCGGGACTACGAGTTAGACCTGCACCTGCAACCGAGCCGGACGACAAAAATCGCCCTCGAACATCATTTCTTCACACTGGACCAGGCTCGCGATGCCTGGTACACCACAGGACTTGGCGTCCTACGCCGGGATGTGACCGGGCTTTCGGGAAAGGCATTGGGTCATGAAGTCGATGTCCGATTCTCCTGGCAACCGGCAAAATGGCCGGAGATCATGATCGGCTGGGCGCATTTCTTCCCGGGTGACTTCGTAAAAGCAACCGGCGCGGCGAGATCAGCAAGCGGCTACTTCCTGCAGGCGGCCTACGGATTCTAACCCAAGCCCTTTCCCGCTGGGTCGTGCCCCATGGTTTGAGCCGGTTTGGAAGCGGATTCCCGGATGCAACGAGCCTTACCACGTTTTGGGACCAGGAAGTCCGCCTTGCCCGGAGAGCAGTCCTTGACGTAGAAGTGTGCCAATCGTACCTTTGTGTGCGCAAGCTATCGTTGGTGAAGAGATGGATCCAATTCGCCGCGTCAATACGACGATGCCCGAATCGCTGCTGCGAAAAGTAGACCTATACAGCAAGCTCAACCTGGAGGACCGGGCAACAGCCATTCGACAGTTGGTCGCCGAAGGTCTCCGGGTCAAGCTGGAGAAGACGGTCCTGGAGCGATACCGAGAACGGAGCATGACCCTGCGACAGGCAGCGGCAATGCTTGGCATTACCTACCCGGAAATGGATGACTTGTTGAGAAGAAATCAGATTCCGCTCGTTGAAGAACCCCGTGCTGTCTATCGCCGCCGCGTCCGCCCTTCGAAGCGCAGGACCTAAGGGTCAGGTCTGCAGGTTTCACTTTTCATGCGCCCGCGTGGCCTGTCAGGTGCAGTCAAAGCCCTCCTTGCCGGACCAGTGCAAAGGATTGGAGGGCAAGCCAGTCATAATGACAATGGAGCCGATTAGCAGAGCGCCACAGAGTCAGAATCTCTGCCTGCAGAGCGCTGCGCGATGGAAAGCTGCCGAGGAGGTCTGAAAGCGACGAAGCCTGCATGCTATTCACGGATCGAAAAACTGGTCATCAGGTGCGGTAAGTGCAGGAATTTCTATCCGAACCGAGTTTTCACTACGACAGACCGCGACCTCAGTCAGCATTCAGCAACGCCCTTACATTTGGCCAGATCAAACTGGAAAAGCAGAATGTCCCCTTTTCGCCCCCGCTAGATCGCGCTCCGGCGCAGCAGATAAACTCCGGCCGCAAAAACAAGCAGCCCGCAGAGCCGCCTCAGCCACTTAAGCGCCTGATGGTTCCCGGTCCAGCCCAGGTACCTTTCAACGGACTGAGTGAGCGTCCCGGCAGCAACGATCACCCCGCAGTGACCCAGTGCAAAAGCGCCCAGCAGGCCCAGGCCAACGCCCGGGTTGCTCCCCGCCTTGGCAAAAACCACTCCAAGCACGGGCGCCATAAAGGCAAACGTACAGGGACCCAGGCCGACGCCGAACAGCGAGCCGAAAACAAGCGCTCCCAGAGCGCCGCCAAACCGCGCGGGCATGCCGGGCAAACTCCACTGGAGCGGCAGCAGGTCCATCAAGTAAAACCCGAACAGGAGAAAAACCATAGCCACCGCCGCATTGCCGATCCTTCCCAGATCTCCAAGGAGCCGCCCCGCCAAGGCGGTGATCGCGCCGATCAGGACTATGGACGCCAAGATGCCAAGAGAAAACAAGAGCGACAGCTGAAACACCCGCCGGCTCCCGCTCTTGCCTTGAGCGGCCAGGAAACCGATCAACAGCGGAATGCTCGCGAGGTGGCATGGGCTCAACAGGATACTGATGATGCCCCACAGAAACGCGCCGAGCAAAGCGACCAGAAGCGATTGCGTGAGCGCGCCGCTCAAATAAGTCAGCAGTTCTTCCAGCATGCGGCTCTAATCCTTCAGGCCCCGGGCACGCAGCAGGCTCTCGATCTCGGCGAGCGGATAAAAGCCTTCGTGGCGGTGGAATTCACGGCTGTCCTGATCCAGGAAAACCTGCGTGGGGATGACACGAATGTTGTAGGTCCTGGCCGGAGCTTCATCCTGTAGCACGTCATAGAACACGATTCGAATCTGATCGCCGAATTTCTTCTCCAGGTCGCGCATGACCGGTTGCATCGCCCGGCAAGGAATGCAGTTGACCGAACCGAGTTCAACAAAGGTCACCAGGGCTTTCGTAGCGACGGGCGGAATTGCCTTTTCGGCGGGTCTCTTCGGCATCCCGCCCTCATAGTAAACAGCCAGAAGTGCCACCGCCGCAAGTGCCAGGATCAGAAACTTCTTCATGTTTATCCTCGTTATCCAATGGGATCAGCCGGGAACCGCGCAGATCCTCGGCGATCTCAGAGTTCTCGGCGATGTTTTTCAGGCTCCAGCGGCGCCGCCCTATTTAGGCCAACGTGAGAATCTCAGCATTGAAAACCCTCCATTTCCTTGATGGAGCAAGGGTCTGATTTTGCCAGAGAGGCGTTGAGGCTCATCGTTCAAGGGCACTGGATGATTCCCTGAGCCCACAGGCACCCGCCGCAGGTCGGGAAAGTATTTCCGGAGCAGTCCTCCTCATTCTTCTCGAGCAACGAGCACCCGCCGCACACATGGCACGGCGAAAACGGGAATCCCCGAACCTTCTCCCGCAAACGGGCGTATTCGTCGGAGTTCCAGATCCCGTAGAGGTGGCCGGAGCCGACATCGCCAAGAGTATAAGCGGAGACGGTCCTCTCCAGCCCGTTAAGATAGGTTTTGTGCGTGTGGAGCAGTCCCATGCAGGGACCGACCTTGCCGTCCCAGCGGACGAACGTGCATCGGTCTTTAATGAACCGGCATGATTGGGCCGGCGCGCCGATGGGATTCCCCATCAGGCTCAGGTTGTCGCAGGTTCGGAGCAGGCTGAAGATGGCTTCCTTTGTGCGATCGTTGATGTCGAGCCGTGGCAGGCTGATCTCGGTCCGCCCCGATGCGCCGGCAAAGCTCTCGAGGGCAAGGGCGAGGCTGCACACCATCTCCTGTTCCATTGCCTTTGTATACGGCAGAAGATTGCTGACGGACACAAACCGCGCCCCCGCCGCCTTGATGATCCTGTCGATTTTTCTGAGATCGTCGATATTCCGCTTCATCACCACGAAGGCGATACCGACATCGATTCTGCGCGGGCTGCGCCAATTCATCTCCCGGAGGCGTCGAAGGTTAGCCATGACATTGTCAAAACTGGCCCCCTGCCTGATATCGTCGAAGCTCCCTTCCGTGACACCGTCAAGCGAGATCCAAAGCCTGTCCAGGCCGGCATCCATCAGTCCGGCGATCATCGTCTCGTCGAGGCTAGTTCCGTTCGTAGTCAACTCCACCCTGACCGCCAGCTCCTTCGTCGCTTGGATCATATGGAGGATGTCCGGGTGGGCAGTCGGCTCTCCGAATCCTCCGAACATGACGGAATCCAAATGAGGAAATTGGCGGAGTTGGATCGCGAGCCGGTCAAAGAGCGCGCGATCCATGTCGCCCAGTGGCTCTTTCCAGCTGTTTCGGATGCATATGCGGCAAGCCAGGTTGCATCGTGCCGTCGGTTCGATGTACACGCGCGCCAGGCTGTGGATGTTGGGCCGAATTTCTATTCGTCCGCCATTGGCAACCATCTCCAACTCGGCTTCAGGTTCGAGGCCGAGTTTCCCAACCAGGTCAGGAGGTACAGACAGGCGCCCGTCCTCATTGACCTTGACGGGGTAACTTCTTTCGCGGGGCTCGACTGCATCATACCGGGATGAGCCCACTTCTTTTTCGCCATTCTCTATGGAGATCCGGCCGCCTTCGCCCATTAGACTCTCACTTCCAACAGCCGCCTGCGCGTGGTCTACTGCTGTGCAGCCATCGCGTTTGCCAGCCATGTCGTGACCTCGGCGGCCGTGGGGATACGCCCCGCACAGACGACCTTCTCATTGATCACGAGACCCGGCGTGGCCAGAATGTTGTATTTGCGAATCTGCGCGAAGTCCGTGATCTTCACGATGTCGGCCTCCGCGCCCAGGTTGCTGACCGCCTGACGAGCGACATCCGCGACCTTGACACAGTTGCTGCATCCCGGACCCAGCACTCTGATCGAAATCATGGCATTCTCCGATAAAGACTAGTTTTTGAGTTTCGCATATAAGGCCTCGAGTTTTGCGTGATAGACGGCCTTGATATTTCCTTCCTCGTCCCCCAGCGGTTTCACCGGGATCAGATCCATCACCGCTTCAGCCGCCAGGCCGGATTCGAAGAAGCTTTTCCCGGTTCCGGCGACCATTGCAAAGATGCCGGTTTCCGCCTCCCGGCGAGACAGTCCGAAGGATTCGGCAATCTTCTGCAGCTCGTGCAACTGGAACCAGAAATAAGTGGGGCCCATGGCGGTGACAATGGCATAAGCTTCCAGCTTGCCTTCGTCCACTTCCGGACACTTGCCCAGGGCGCTCACGAAGGCGGAGACCTCCGCTTTTTCCGATCCGCTCAATGCTCCGGAAAAAGAGAGGGGATTGAAGCCCTCTCCGATAATGGACGGAGCATTGGGAATCAGGCGAACGATGCGATCAAAACCGTCCAGCGCGCCGGCAAGTTTGGCAATTGACAGCTTCGGAGCCAATGAGATCAGGACTGCATTTGGCTTCAAACAAGCCTTGATTTCGCCCAGGCAGCCTGGCAGCGCCGGCGGGTGCAGTCCCGCAAAGACCAGGTCTTGCGACGCCGGCACCCGGTTATCGTTGTGTACGGTCCGGGTCTCCGGATACCTGGCCTGGAGCCGATTTAATACGTCCAGGCTGACATCGCTGACAACCACATTAGCCGGCATTTGCCCGGCCTTTTTCAACCCGCCCAGGATGATGTGCGCCACCCTTCCTCCTCCAATAAAACCTACCGTCTTCCCTGTCATAGATTCCTCCTTTCAGGTAGTTAGTTTCTGTCGCGAAACTCGTTATTCGACCTATAGTTCCGGCCGGATTGAAGTCATAGTGGCGGCGGGCTTTAGCCCGCGCATTAAAGATGGCAACCACGATACAGTTGATTTCATAAGCGTAATTCATTTGTTTATAAGGCGATGTGTGCATTGAGGCATCGATCTCTCATTCATGTAAACCGGGCACGGGCTAAAGCCCGCCCGCACATGTTCGCTCTGGTTGAGGGACGAGTCCGCCTTAAAAGGGAGTTTCGCGACAGAAACTAGTCAGATGGTTTCTCCTTGCCCAATTCCCCGGGCGCATCGGTCTGGAGAATGATCTTGATTTTGGGCTCGATGATGATCTCTGACTTAAGTGAGTTCGCCACGAGGCTGTATTTCACGGCGCTTTCCAGAGCCCTCTGGACACGCTTGAGCGTGGCTTCCCTTTCGACGGCCGCCGCGCGCACGACGATCCGGGGACGCAGCACGACACGCGTGAAGATCTCCGTACGGTCGAGCTCGATCAACTTTGTGCCCTCTGCGCCACAGTCGTAGGACACGAGGTCCAGCTTGAAGCGTTCCATCGCCCAGATGAACATCATCATGATGCAGGTGTTGACTGCCGCCACGAAGGCGTCTTCGGGAGTGAGGACCCCGGCGTGGCCGTGAGCATCAGGTGGAGCGGAGAAGTCCATCTCGGGCCCGTTCCCCATCCGTACGTGGCCCCAGTGTTCTCCCTTCCATTGGACCGTCGTGTAATAAGAGGCCGTGCGAGACATCAGCTGCCCTCCGCGCAGTACGATGCGTATTCGCGGCCGAGCACCCGCATCCAGGAGGCGTCTTCGTCTTCGGGGACCTGATTATAGAGACGCACTGTCTCGAGCATCTCCGCCGCCGTCTCATCGATTGCAGGCTTTCCGGACTCGCGGAACATTTCGAGGATCAGCGGCAGCGCGAGGACCTCGACTCTTCGCCCGTCAATCTCGAGGACTTTGACCGGAATCCCCGAGCCGCAGGAGCAGGTGGCGACGCCGGGAGCATTTTCCTGAGCAGCCGGACCGTCATCGGCCAATTTGCCGCAGCTCCTGTCCCTGCGGGTGCCGAGCAACCGGTCAACATGCCCGGCAATCTCTTCTGCGACCGCGTTCACTGCCGCCATGCCCACCTCGTTCAGGCGCCGCGCCGTTCCAAGTTCTCCTGCACCGGCAGGACAAAGCTCGCTTACCACGAGGCCGGCAGCCGGTTTCGAGCTGAACATTTCCGTGCCCCGGGCCGCACAGCGCTTCTCACAGCCGTCGATCGCAATTGTCGGGTAGAAGCGGGCAAAAGCTTGATCCCCTTCTCCCCCGGCAAGGAAGAGCGGGAGACAGATCGTGACTGTCTCGTCCGGCCGCAAGGTCTCCAGGACCTTGAGTGTGGCGAGCCGGGTGACCGTCCCCTCGGCCATTTCCTCGCCTGAACACGACACGAGCCCGACCTTTCGCTTTGGCAATTCAGGCATTGGCCTCCTCCGCCGCGATTCCATCCACCAGTCCGGATACTTCATCAGCGAGGGCTTTCGCGAGTTCCCGCCCCGCCTCATTGAGATCCGCGATTCCCGCAGGCTTCAAGTCGCGGTGCCTGCGATAGACATCCAGCACCTGGATGGCATGCGCCACGGTTCCGCCCGACTCGGCAACCACCTTGGCAGCACAGGCAAGCTTGCAGCCGTCGATGGCGATGGCGGGAGATCCGGCCAGCGTCTGGTGCACCTCTGCGTCTCCAAGAACGACAAGCGCGAGCGGCACTAGCTGGGTGCTTTGCGGCCGGAGGTCCTCGGCGACTATGTACGCGCCTTCCCGCGCGACGCTCCCATAGGTCTTGCCAATGCCGCTGCAGGGCACGATCAGGGCTTTGCGCGTCATTTCTTCAACTCCGCATCAGCCAGTTGTTTCACGCGCTCCCCATAATGCGGCGCGTCCAGCAACCCGGCTTTGTCTTTCTCCCAGTCCTGGAGTTCCATGACAACCATCCAGCCTCTGCCGTAAGGATCCTGGTTGATGGCTTCGGGAGCATCCTGAAGCAGCGGATTCACCTCCACGATTCTCCCTTTCACGGGAGCCGGCAGACTCACGTTCACTTTAACCGTCTCGATGCTGCCGAACTCGTCCCCAACTTCGAGTTCCGTGCCGGCAGCCACGACATTGGCGAAGGCGATGTCGCCGTTCACCTGCTGGACAAAATCGGAGAGCCCCAGGCGCGCGCGTGATTCTTCCACTGCCACCCAGATTCCCTCGTCACTGAAGAGGAGCGTTGCGGGAATCCGGAAGATAAACTTGTCTACGGTTACTTCCAGCATGTTCAACACCCTTGATTTCTGGCCCGAACCTCATTCTCAGGCCGGATTTCCCTCTAATGGCGTATCGCAATGTGAGATCACGTATATTCTCCTGCAAGCTCCGCGCCGGCGAAAAGAGCCCCGATGCGGCAGCGCAGCTGATCGCGCGTGCGCCGGAACGCGGAGAGGCGCTCCTCCTCCGATCCCTGGACGGTGCCCGGATCGGGGAGGCCCCAGTGAAGGCGCCTCGCCTTCCCAATAAAAACCGGGCATTCCTCCTCGTCGCACAGCGTAATGACCGTATCGATCCCGTCCGGCACGATCTCAGAAACCGCCTTGGAGCGATGCCTCGAAATGTCGATACCGATCTCGCGCAGGACGGCAACCGCCTCGGGACGAACACGCGTCGGGCGGGAACCGGCGGACCCTATCCGGACATGGGCAGGCGCAAGAGAACGCGCGATCCCTTCCGCCATCTGACTCCGCGCCGAGTTGGCCACGCAGAGAAACAGGATGCCCTCGGGTTTCAACGCCCGGAGAATCGCCGCCTCGACCATCCACCCGGGCGGTACTCCTTCGCCCTCATAGGTCCGGCAGCACAAGGCGCCCCGGCGGCTTCTCCTCAGCTCGAGGTCTTCGCCGTTGACCCGAACCGAGGGGGATCCGAGAAAGCCCAGCGGATTGGCCTGCTCCGGGGTGTCGACATCGACCCGGTCCACGGAAGCACCGGGCGCGAGATGGGCAACAATCTCCCGGACAAGCGCTAGCGCTGCGCCGGCATGCGCACAGCCTTCAAACACAAGAACCTCAATCCGCATCGGAACGCCCCATTCATCCCTCATGTCAACTCCCGGCGGCCTGCGACCGGGCAAGGACTTCCCTTTCCGCGTTCTCTCCGGCGTAATACTTGCGCCCAAGCCACAGTGCCACATTCACCAGGCCGATCATGACCGGCACTTCGACGAGCGGGCCGATCACCGCGGCAAAAGCGCCGCCGTGGTTGATGCCGAAAGTCGCGATGGCCACCGCGATCGCCAGTTCGAAATTGTTCGAAGCGGCAGTGAAGGAGAGCGTCGCAGCCTGCCCGTACGTCGCGCCGACCCTTTTGCTCATAAAGAAGGAAATGAAAAACATCAGCACGAAGTACACGAGGAGCGGGATTGCGATCCGCACAACGTCAAACGGCAACTGCACGATGTACTCGCCCTTGAGCGAAAACATGACGACGATGGTGAACAGCAGAGCGATCAGCGTTATGGGGCTGATCTTCGGGATGAATTTCGCGTGGTACCACTCCTTGCTCTTGAGGGCGATCAGCGAAAATCGCGTGATGACGCCGGCAAGAAACGGAATCCCCAGGTAAATAAAGACACTCTTCGCGATCTCCCCGATCGTGATATGGACCGTCACCCCTTCGAGTCCGAACCAGGTCGGCAGGACGGTGATGAAAACATAGGCATACACCGAAAAGAACAGCACCTGAAAAATGGAATTGAACGCAACCAGGCCGGCGCAGTACTCCGTATCGCCTCTGGCCAGGTCGTTCCAGACGATAACCATGGCGATGCAGCGCGCCAGGCCGATCATGATCAGCCCGACCATGTACTCCGGCCGGTCGGGTAAGAAAAGAACCGCAAGCCCGAACATGAGAAGAGGACCTACGATCCAGTTTTGAACCAGGGAGAGGCCCAGTACCTTG
>CAYGWQ010000149.1:0-12583 GCA_964353465.1 uncultured Acidobacteriota bacterium
CCAAGATCGTCCATCCCCGTAAGCCAACAGCCTAGACAGCGAATAGCTCTATCGAATTCAATATTATAATTCACACCCATGGAAACTGGAGATCTGGGTCAGGAAAACATACTTCAAGAGATTGCGCGGCGCTTGGTCGCGAAGTTTGCGCCCCATAAAATTTTACTCTACGGATCCCGGGCGAACGGAAGTGCACGGAAGGACAGCGATTACGATTTGCTGATTGTGCGGCGTGACGAAGATACTCCACCCGAGCGCGCCGCCACCGTACGCCAGGCACTTTTGGACTTGGGAGCCCCCATCGACATCGCGGTCGTAACACCCCAGGAATATGAACGGTTGCGAACCAGGCGCGTGCACATTGTGGCTGTTGCTGATCGAGAGGGGAGAGTCCTGAATGCGGCGTAGCCACCCGGATCTCAGAAAGTCTGTGGAATTTCACCTGCAGGCGTTTCCGGTTCAGCGCCGCAGCTGGGACTGCCCAGCAGCAGTCCCAGCCTTATGCGGTATGTTCTGGCGCACGTTCCCGGGAATCCGGCGAGAGCCGGAGTGCCGGGTTTGGTCAGATGCGCCTGCCGGGCTGTTCAGCGAACGCTCAGCTGAATTTCAACGCGGCGGTTCTCTTTGCGGCCGGCTTCGGTCTTGCTGTCGGCCAGGGTGCTGACACCTGCGTCGGTGGCCGAAAGCCGGTTGGCATCAATGCCCACGCTCGTCAGGTACGTGATCACAGCCTGGGCTCGTTTCAGGGCCAGGCCCTTGACCCGAGTCTCGCGCCTGGAGCCATCCGTATAACCGGCGACGGTTGCACGCAACCGGGAGTCGTTTTTCATCTGCACAGCGATGTTGTCGAGAATCGCTTTTGCCACATTGTTGACCCGATCCCTGGCTTCGGGAAAGCCCGGAACGTTGATGCGCTGGCTTACATTCACGGTCATCGTGCATGAGGCTCTGCCGCCGCGCCCGTTGTCGACGGTGGCCGTGACCGTGTAGGTCCCCGCGCTCAAGCCGGTCCCGTTGAAGGTGGCTTCCTGATTGTTGCCGCTCACGGTGCCGCCGGTCGCGCTCCAGGTGACGGTGGGAGTGGCCCGCTCAGCTGCAGCCCGGACTCGGAGAGATGCGCTGCCGCCGGTTTCGATATCTGTTGTGGGGGTCAGGCACTCGATCGTAGGTGGCGGAATCGGCCGCTCGCGCACGGTCACGCTACTCGAGCAGGAGGCTGTGAATTTGCCGGTGTTGACCGTCGCCGCGATGGTATAGGCCCCCGGCTGACGGCCCTGTGAGCCAAAAGTAAAGGTAGGGCTGCTTGCTGCCTGCTGCTGGCCGTTGAGCGTCCACGAATAGGTCAGCGGGGAGCCGTCCGGACTGTTGCCCTTAGCGCTGACCGTCGCGCTCTCGCCCTCCATGATCGAATTCGGCGTCACGCTGCAGGAGACCGTCGGCGGCAGGTACTTTTTGTTCACGGTAATCTCGGATTCGCATACCACATCAGCCGTTTTCTTGTGATTATCCGCAACCGTAACCTTGACGGTGTACTTTCCAGGGGCGACACCGGTAGCATCGAATGTGGCGGTATCGCCTGTTCCGGTTACTTTCCCCCCGTTCGAAGTCCAGGCATACGAAGTGACCTTCGTGCGTTTGGGAACCACGACATTAGCGCGCGCGGTTGCCTTTTCGTCCTGAATGATCTGCTGTGGCGAGACAACGCAGGTCACGGTGGGAGGCCTTTTTGCACATCCCACGATGAGCAAGATCACGAGGGTTGCTGCAACAAAAAGTGCATGTCTATTTCTCATGGTCCATTATCTCCGAAATGTCAGCCGTTCGACTGCATCCAGGCTGGATTCATCTGATGGCTTCTTCTGCAGTCAGAGAACTCGATCTCTAATCCCGGCGTTCATTATGCAAATACCGAATGAGACTCAGCCGCTCCTTCTTCCAATTGCTTCACTATAGCACTCAAAAACTCAATTATCAAATCAGGCCACGATGCCGGTTTCGAGAATCACTTGCTTGCGGCAGCCTGCCGAGTTCGAATCTCGCGGATGTCGACCTTACCGGAGGCTGTGTGGAAGAACGGTTTCCCCTCCTTGACGCCGACGGTCCCGTAGCCGGTCGCAGTTGCAAGGAAGCTGCGGAAATCACCCTTGATGTTGGGTTCGAGGTACAGCACTTTCTCAACGGCGTCATAACGCGCGCCTGTCATGCCCTGCAAGAGTGCGTACGAAGACATGGCGCGGGCATACCAGTGGCCGCATTCGTACTCATTAAATGGATTACGCCGCCGGCCGTCGTAGCGATCGCGGCAGGTGCGCACAATATCGAGTCCCTCCTGAACCATTCCCAATGCCATCAAATGCGACGCAACCTGGTACTCGATTCCGGTCCATACTTCGTTCGAGTAGACGAACGGCAGGGATAAGGCGCCGCCCTTGGGCCAGGTACACAACAACAGTCCCCCTTCCGCCCCGCAGGCATAGGAAGGCCGTTGCGGATTGGCATGTTGGGCCAGGTCTTTTTTCAGATTGTACCGATGGACTGCCCTAAGGTGACTGGCGACCTTGTTGCGGTCGAGCACCTCTCCCACGCCGCAAACCAGGGCAAGCCAGGAGCCGAGCACGCCGTCCGACAGGCAGCCGGAGCCGTATTGATACTTGGGTCCCTCTTTTTGAAACAGGGTGATGGCTTCCGGGGAATAGCTGCCTACCATGCTCTTGTTGTCGAGGGGATTTTGCGCGCGCAGGTTCTGCCACTCGATGCGCTGGATGAAATACTCCCCGCTGTAGAGTTCGGTTTCTGCCAGCTTTCTCCCTTTGGCGAGGATTTCCTCGTAGATCGGCACGCGGTCCCCGAGCGCCTGAGCCATCACAACGCCTGCCTGCAGCGCACCGAGGTAAAAGCTCGTGCACATGCCGTCCGGACCCCAGAACTCAATGTCATAGGTGTTGTGGTGGGGTTCCTCCACAACCCCTCTGTGGCGCGGATCCCAGGTGTCGATGCAGTAATTCAGGCTCTGTTTGACCTTGGGCCAGAGACGGCGCAGCCACTCGGTGTCGCCGCCGATGCGCCAGTCGCGGAAAGCCTTCATGATTCCACCGAGCTGTCCGTCGGCGGCGGCGTAAAAGTCATGTTCCACGATTCGGATCGGCAAGGCACTGCGAAATGTCTGGTGTCCGGCTTCGTTCTGAGAGGGACCGAACTCCGTTTCCCGCAGGGTGCGTTCCAGCGAAGGGAAGAGATGAGGAATGGCCTGGGCGTAGTTCCAAACGTGGGTGCAGGAACCATGGCAACAGCCGGCGTTATCGGAGCAGCCCTCCCAGGCCCAGAGCCTGCCGTCGCTCTGCCGGAGCACCGTTGGTGACTTGAGGATGGTCAAATTCGCCGCGACCGCTTCAATGACCTCCGGAGGCAGAGTCGAGTCATAGAAGCAGTCGCTGAACTGTTTGGATTTTTGACGCAGCTCCTCGTAGTGGTCCTTCCAATAGGCGGTTACCTCCTGGATCCCGGTGAATCGGCCCGCATACCAGGGCTGATAGTTCGTGGCAGTTTGGCCCGCCGCAGATCCTGCCCCTGCGGGGTCTTTCCCCATACGCAAATTTGTGCGCCCGACATACCATGCCAGACGTAGACAGATGGTTTTGGCGCTACCGGACCGGAGCTGAAAGGGAACAAAAACGCTGGCGCCCGGCGTTGCATCCCCGTCCTTGACTGGAGGTCGCTCGTAACAGGCTCCCTCCTCGATATCTCGCCAGGCCATCGTGAGTGCGTCCCACCAGCCGCCTCGGAACCAGGCATGGTTTACCTTTGCCTCCGTTTCGTCCACCGTGGCGGAGAAGGCGCCCTCCTCATGCGGACGGTCCTGCGGGCCGCTCCCCCACAAGGCAAAGCCGCCCGGGATGGCGCGGACGGCCTGGGGATTACGCCCGACCGCCAGGAAATTCTTGGCATTGAATGAAAACACGGCACGCAGGGTTTCGGCGGACCGGTTGACAAACCGATACTCGAGGGCAGCGGCGGGAAGGGAAGAATTGTCGGCATCGCCCGGTTCGAAAGGGCTCCAACCGGTAATCTCCACCGAAAGACCGACCTGGCTATCCTCGAGCGTTACAGTCGCGAAGGGATAGCGGGCGCGGAAGGACGCGGCAGCAAAACGGGGCAGGCCAAAGGAGGTTCCCGCTGCTCCGTTTCCGGATGCCGGAGCGCCGAAGATCTTCCACGCAGGCACCGGTCCCTCCAGCACCCGTGCGATCCTGGCGGCGCCGTGGATAGAAATGGCGGCGAAGGTACAGGGCTCGTTAAATACCTCCGGCCGGTTTCGGAGTGAGAAGTGGGAGAGGGCCCCAGTGCCCTCGAGGCAGATCATGCCGGCGCCGATTCCTCCCAGCGGGAATGCGATGCGATTGAGATAGTTCCCGGTGTATGTACCGTTGTAGGACCGGCCGACTCGTCCCGCCGCGCCGCTTCGAGTGCGCGCTCGCCCGGGCGCGGCTGACCCGGAGGCCATCGTTCCAATGGCACCCACGGATGCGGCCGATGTTTTCAGGAATTCACGTCGTGGGATCCTCGATCTCCTCCTCGCTTTCCGTGCCATAGCCTGCTCCCTTCTTTACCTGGAAACGGCGCCATCGAATGCTGAAGCCTGCCAGTTAATTTCTGTCGCGAAACTTGTGGTCCTGGACGTAGCGCTCGTTGGGTTGATGTCGAATGTGGGGGCGGGCTTTAGCCCTTGCCCACAATGCAACAACCGAGATAAAGCCGATTTCATGAGCGTAATTCATTGGATGTCAAGGGCATGTGTGCGTTGAGGCATCGATCTCTCATGCATGTGATCCGGGCACGGGCTAAAGCCCGCCCCCACATTTGACGTCAATTCAGCCGGCGGCACAGATCGACAATGAGTTTCGCGATAGAAACCAGTTGCCGGCATGCATTGTACGCCGCCGTTGCCGTACTCGATCACAATAAAACGAAATCGATCCGTGATGACCTGGTTTCAAGGGTATCCACAGATGCCTTGCGAACTTTGCTTTATGAAAGGACTGTGTCAGACACGGGCCGGGAACTCTTCCAACCGGTTGGGACGGCCGAGGAGATACCCCTGACCTAAGGGAATTCGCATCTTGCGGAGCGCTTCCAGTTCTCTCTCCGTTTCAATCCCTTCGGCGATCACCTGGGCGCCAATCGCTTCGGAGATGTCCTGGAGTGCTTGCAGCAACACGCGACGGCCTGAGTCTCTGTCCACGGAGCGAACCAGCGAGATGTCCACCTTGATGAAATCGGGAGCGAGCTGCATGACTGCCTCTAGCCCTGCATACCCCGCGCCCGTGTCATCGAGCGCCACCTTGATCCCGAGGCTACGATAGCGCTCGCGGATGTCGCGGAAAATGCTGAAATTCTTGATGGACTCACGCTCGGAGACTTCCAGGACCAGATCCGATGGTTTCACTCCGCACGATTCCAGAGTCTGACGCAGGTGCCGCTCGCTGAAGCCAGGGTCGTGGATCGCTGACGGAAGGCAGTTGAGGAAGAGCTTGTGCTCGGATTGAGTATGGGTGCTGTAGCCTTTGAGCGCCGCCTTGCGGCACAGGCAGTCCAACTCGAATGCCAGGCCGTGCTCCTCGGCGATCCGGAAAAGCGCCGAAGGCGATTGCCAATTGGTACTGCGCGGGCCGCGGACCAAGGCCTCGTAGCCAAAGACACGGCCGCTTTGGATGACCACAATCGGCTGATAGAGGCAATGGACCTGCTCTTCAAGCACCAGGCCGAGGAACAGCTGACCGATCTCGCGCTTGCGCAGCCGGGCGCACAGCTCTGCGTCCATGCGGGCATTCTCAAGGGCGCCCAGCAGCTGGCGGTCCCCGCGCAGACTTGGATTGTGAATGGTGATTGCATGCCCGACAAAAAAGCCGGCAAGATCCACGCCGTACGGGTAGACAATCCGGTTTGACTGGCCATCGATGTGTTCACTGAGATTCCGGGCTATTCGGGGCAATTCGTGGCTGTAAAAGCCGCTTTTAGCGCGAGACCGGATGACGATGATGACGACTTCCTCGCTCTGGGATGTGCTTGCGACGACATACTCGTCGGCGGAGAAATGATTACCCGCAAACTGCTGAACTGCGCCGAACAAGGCGCACGTTACCTTGTCGAAGGCGACCGGCCCATAGCTGCGCTCGATATCCGCCAGCAGGGGCATGCGAACGACAAATACCGCGGCTGCGCCGGCAGCTGCAAACGGGTTTTCCAGGGTACGCACCGCATCCGCCAAATCCGCTGCCGTGCTCCAGCGCCCGTTGTGAAGCGCGAATTGGACTGTCGCCATATCCTGTCCGCCGCTGAAGTCGACCGTGGTAATAATGTTTCCGCTTGCCCTGGATCTCGGCCGGTGCATCCAGAGTGCGAGCCTGATCCCCCTCGCCGATCGCAGGTCCCGATGCCCCGATCATGCTATGCATCACTTTTCGACGTTGCCGGGCAACACTTTATGCATAAACAGATACCGGCCGGGAGTCTCAGTCCTGGTGCAGTGTCTCGTTTGCCCTTCCGGCGGGTGCCCGGCTGGCGTGAGCGGCCTATTTCGTCAGCCCCAGAGCCTCTCTGAGAGCCTGTTTCCATGAGTCCGAGGCGATGAACAGCTCGTCCGGAAACTTGCGATACCGCAGCATTTCCTTGTAAATGGCATCGCTTCGATAGAGGTTCAACCCGAATCCTGCCAGATATTGAAGGCGCAGGTCCCGATCGCGGTTCAAAGGCGTATCCTTCAGCCAGGGTCTCAAGTCCCGTGCCTGTCCCGCATAGGTTGCCAGCAGTTCCTCCATGGACCTGAAGCCCGCATCCGAGAGGGATGCCGCCACGGGAGAGTGATCATTTCGGCTCAGCCGCTGCTGAATCTCGTTGATATCGATCGGCGCGGCCTCGGCCTGCCCCAAGAGGACGGTGTCATAGCCCATGCCGTTGTTAACATTGCCCCACACCGTACCGCCGGGGAAGATATCGAAGAAGGTAGCGAGCTCACTCTTCACCACCGTCTCGTCGCTCTCATAGAGCGGCACCCATTGACTGACCAGTCCGCCCGGATTCAAGTGCTTTTTGACCAAGTCAAAATACTCCCTGGTGTAGAGGGTGGCAGCGCCCTTGACCCACGGGTGGATCGGATCGGACGTGATAATGTCGAATTTCTCCCGGGTCGTAAGGATGTAGTGCCGGGCATCATCGTAGACCACCTGGACGCGAGGATCGCTCAGCACGCGGTGATTCTGCTCGAGGAAATAACGGGATACGACCTGAGGTATCAGGGGTTCGATCTCGCAAATGACAATTCTTTCAATGTCCGGATAGGGCACGAAGGAGCCGGCGGTGACGCCCGCTCCAAATCCCACGATGAGCACGGAACGAGGCTTGCGATGGAGCACCGCCGGAATGTTTCCGAGCATCAGCTGCAGCCTCATGTCCTGCTGTTCGGTCGATGCTTCCACCTTGCCGCTGACGTGGAAGTTCCTCACTCCATTGGCCAGCTGTGAGACGGCGATCGAAGCGTTCATCCCCTCGCCCACATAAAGGAAATCCGGCATGGATGTGTAGGTCGGGAAAAAGCGGCCGTATCCGATCACGCCATCTGGAATCCGCGCCACACTCAGGATCAGGAGAGCTGCGAGCGCCGTCAAAATGGCGACCGCGAGTGTGCCGACACTTTTGGGCTCGGTGAGTCCGTTTTTTCTCTCCCTGATTTCCTGCGACCGGTACGGCCAGGCGAGCATCAAGAACGCCGAGGTGGCGGACAAGGCGATCAGGAGCCGCTGAGCCTGCTGGGTGCCCATCCGGGGGATCACCAGCAGGCTGAACGCCAACGCTCCCACGATGGCGCCGACCGTATTCGCAGCGTAAACTTCGCCCACAACACGTCCCGAGTCCTGTCCCCGGTGTGTAACCGCAGCCAGCGCCAGCGGAAAGCTTGCGCCCCACAGGCAGGCCGCCGGGAGGATGGTCCAGATGCAGCGGATCAGGTCGATCTGGAATGTGTACCAGGAGCTCGTGGACAGCGACGGATTGATCGGCCAATAGGGGAGGGAGCGGGTAAGCATAAATGCTGTCCAGGCAAGTGCCGCAGCCGCAATCATCTGGCTCCAGCCCAGTGCGACGCGCGGCTGCACTTTTCCCCTTGCCAGGAGCGACCCGGCGCTGCTGCCGATTCCCAAACCGGTCAGAAACACGGCCAAAATCAGGGAAAATGTATAGACCGTCGCGCCCAGCATCAACGACAACATGCGTGTCCATATCACTTCGGCGCCCAAGGCGCATAATCCCGAGAGAGCAATGGTCGTGTATACCAGCCATGCGTCCGGCGATCGGACGGCAGCGTGTTTTTTCCCGGCCTCCGTCGGGGGCTCATATAGCGTCCTCCGGGACAAGAAAAATGCGATCCCGGCCACGGCCAGGTTGATGCCGACGGCGACGTAGGTTGCCGTCGCCATGTTGAAGACCCTCAACAGATAAAACCCTGCCAGCAGACAGCCGAATACGGCTCCGACGATATTGCCGCAATAGAAAAAGCCCAACCAGGAAACCCCTCTGGGTGTCGCCTCAATCCACCGTGCGATTGCAGGCAGGGTAGCTCCCATCAACACCGTGGGCGGGAGCAGACACAAACCACACACTATCCCGCGAATCAGGATGCCGAGAAACCCGTGTCCCCCGACCGCTGTGTATAAGCCGCCGACCAGCGGCATGCCGGACAAGACTAGGATGCCAATAATCCCAATGCCAAGTTCCAGAAGGGAGTAGATGCGCAGAGGGTGCTGCCGAGCCGAAATGTAGCGCGGCAAGGCGATGCTGCCCAAGCACATCCCGCCCATAAAGGTTGCCAACAAGACAGCCAGCGATACGGCGGAAGAGCCGATAATCAGCTGAAGCAATTGGAACCAGACGATTTCATAAGTGAGCGCAGCACATCCGCTCCCCACGAACAGGAGCATGAGCACCGGCAGCAACCGGAGTGATGCAGCGGGAACCGCTGGTTGGTTTTGGTTTGTGTCATTCATAGAAATCCGTAACTCCCAAGCGTGTGCGCTGCATGGCGGAGAGCAATTGGGGCCGTCGGATGCCTTGGATGCCTGTCGCCCAATGCAACCACGGCCAATATACCTTACTATCGGCGAGGTTTGCCTAACGTTTTTTGGCAGTGATTTCACCGGTAAATGGGTGGTGCAAGCCCACCATTCGGATTCGTGCACCTGCCCGCTGCCATCACTCCTTATTGCCTTTTCGAGCGGAGCGCGATACAAATGCTCGTCAATTTGCCAGCGGAGGATATTCTATGCGCAGATGTCATTGCCTGAAGCTCATTGTGGGGCTCAGTATCGGCCTGTTCCTGTATGGCAGCCTGGGAATGGCCCAGACGCCCAAGCGGTCCATCACTTTAGCCGACGTGGCCAGGCTGAGAAGCGTCGGCGACCCTCAGGTCTCACCGGATGGCAAGTGGGTGGCCTACACGGTTGGCACGGTGGACGTGGAGAAGGACCGCCGCGATACTGATTTGTGGATGGTCAATTGGGACGGCGACCAGCAGGTTCGTCTTACCGCGACCGCCGATACGGGGGAAAGCGCGCCTCGGTGGAGCCCTGACGGCAAATACCTCTCCTTTCTTGCCACACGCGGAGACGAGGAAGAGAAGAAAAGAGGAGCGCAGGTCTGGCTGCTGAACCGCCTGGGCGGCGAGGCGCAGAAACTGACCGACATCAAGGGAGGGGTCTCCGACTACGCCTGGTCACCCGACGGCAAACGCCTCGTACTGGTCCTCAACGATCCTGATCCCTCTGCCGAGCCGGAGAAGATGGAGGGGTGGAAGCGCAAAACCAGGCCGCCCATTGTCATTGACCGCTACCGTTTCAAGCAGGACGGACAGGGCTACCTGGGCTCGCTGCGCAGGCACCTGTCGCTGTTCGATGTCGAGACGCGCAAAACGGAAGTCCTTACCTCCGGCCAGTTCGACGAGGGAGCGCCGGCGTGGTCGCCCGACGGAAGATGGATCGCCTTCGTCAGCAACCGCTCTCCCGAGCCGGATCGCAATAACGATACCAATATCTATGTGGTCGAAGCCAAGACCGGCGCCGAGCCACGCCAGTTGACGACGTTCGCTGGACCGGATGGTGGGCGCCCGTCGTGGAGTCCAGATAGCCAGCATATTGCCTATGTACAGGGTGATGAAACCCGTTTTTCCGCATACCAGTTGAATAAGCTGGCGGTGATTCCGCTTGCCGGCGGTCCGCCACGCCTGCTGACGACTTCCCTCGACCGGGGCGTTTCGGGCCCGTTCATTTGGACTGCAGATGGCCAGCATCTGCTTTTCATTATTGCCGACGATCGTATCACCTGCATCGCGCGGACTCTCGCAGCAGGAGGAGCGGTAGATATCCTGACGACCGGCCGGCGCACCGTATCCAGCGTTTCGCGGCGCGATGACGGGACATTTGCACTGCTTTCCGGTACGGCAAATGAATCCGCCGAGGTGCATGCGCTCGAAAAGGGGGTGCTGCGCCGTCTCTCCCATCAGAACGATGCCTTGTTCGCCGAGCTTCAACTCGGTACAACCGAGGATTTTACTTCCAGGAGCAAAGACGGAACCGAGGTCCACGGCCTGGTGGTAAAACCGGCTTCATTCTCGACGGGCGTGAAGTACCCCATGCTTCTTCTCATTCATGGCGGGCCTAACGGGCAGGATGAGCATTCCTTCAGCTTCGATCGCCAGTTTTTTGCCGCCAACGGCTATGTGGTGATCGCGGTGAACTATCGGGGCAGTTCTGGTCGCGGATCGGCTTTCCAGAAGGCGATCTATGCCGACTGGGGCAACAAGGAAGTGATCGACCTTCTCGGTGCCGTGGACCATATGGTGGCGAGCGGAGTCGCCGATCCAGAACGTCTCGGCATCGGCGGGTGGAGCTACGGCGGCATCTCGACCGACTATACCATCGCCAGCGATCCGCGTTTCAAGGCGGCGGTGAGCGGTGCCAGCAGTGCCCTGCAGCTGTCGATGTACGGCAGCGATCAGTATATTATTCAGTACGAGCACGAGCTTGGTGTGCCATGGAAAACCAAAGACCTGTGGCTGAAGCTGTCCTACCCCTTTTTCCAGGCGGATCGCATCAAGACGCCGACGCTGTTCCTCTCAGGGGACCGCGACTTCAACGTGCCAACCATCGGCGTCGAGCAGATGTACCAGGCGCTGAAGAGCCTCGGCGTCGACGCCCAGCTCATCATCTACCCGGGCCAGTTTCACGGGATTACGATGCCGAGCTATGCTCGTGACCGCCTGGAACGATACCTGGCCTGGTTCAACAGGTACTTGAAGGCCGGCGAGGCCGCCAAGCAGAAATTGCCGTAAGAAGCAGCTGATCTCGGTCATGAAATTCTCCCATCGCTCTAACCCAGCCCCGAGGGGCGGCAAGATAATAGCCCCGGGCGCGAGCCCGGGGTTAGGCACGAAATCAGCGCCAAGCCCCGGAGGGGAGACAGAAAATGCTTGCGAATAAAGATCTTTCGCCCCTGCCGGGGCTCGTTAAAAACAATATCCTATCCGGGGGCTCGCGCCCCCGGCTATTATCTTTCTGCCCCTCCGGGGTTCAGCCGCACATTCTTCAACCGAGTTTCGCGACAGAAACTAATCAGGCTGTACCGTGGTTTTTGTCCTTGGGGCACGGGCTGAAGCCCGCTCCCACATGTAACATCAATCAGCCGGCATTACGGATCGGATAGAGCGGTTCGCGACAGAGCCCACCTGCCGGCTGCCCGCGATTAACGGTTCAGCGATGCCAGAATCACGATGAGGGCGATAACGACGAGCGCGGCGATAATTGCGCCCGCGATCTTCCAGGCGCTGAACGGGCGTTCCCCCTGGACCTCGCCGGTGCGCGCATTGATCAGAATCCGGTATACCTTTTCACGGTAGCGGTATGCGCTCAGCCAGACCGGCAGCAGGATGTGTTTGAAGGTAATCTTGTCGTAGCTGGTTTTGACCGAATCGATTCGTTGGTGGTCTCCTCCGATGTCGCGGCGGATGCTCGCCCGGATGCCCTCATCCATGATCTCTCGGGCCTGGTCGAATCCCTGTGCCAGATCCAGTTGATAGCTCTCGGCCCGGAATCCGCTCAGAAACTCTTCGGCGTAGGGCATGAGTTTGGCCAGATCCCAAGGCTCCAGGCGGTCGGCATATTTGCGCGGCAGAGATTTGCTCGCCATTACCAGGACATCATCGAACCGGTTCCAGACGGTGCCGCTTGCGGGGCGCCATCGTGTCTTGCGCACCTGCCGCGTTCTGGTCACCGACCTGCCGTTCTCGGTGGCTGTGTAGCTCTCCGTCACCCAGTAATCGTCCCCGCGCGCTCCCCGGTAATAGCTGATCGTGTCAGAATCGTATGTCCAGTAGGGCACGTAAACCCCGGCCAGCTTGCCCTCGGACTGCGCGTACTGCTTCAAATCCGTAGGGGCGAACCAGAGCCTGTTGATCCAGCGCCGGAAACCTTCGAACGCCTGCTTCTGCGTGATATGGAATGGAAGGAGGGCCTTGGGTTTCAGCAGGCGAGAGGCATGCGCC
>CAYGWQ010000150.1:0-12524 GCA_964353465.1 uncultured Acidobacteriota bacterium
CCCGCCAATCCATGCTACCCTCGCTCAGCACCTTGGAAGCAATTGCCTATTAATATTCTTCACATCTTCCTCCTCGGGTGTTCCGCAGTGTGAGCGATGCCGCGCAACATCCCGGCAAATACAAGTTGGTGCACGGGGTACACCATATACCAGTACATCAGCCCCGCAAGACCCACAGGATCGAAAACAGCCGTTTGCCGGATGAGGGAGCCGCTGTCATCGCCTGTCACTTCAAACTCCAACCAGGCCCGGCCCGGCATCTTCATCTCCGCTGCCAGGCGGAGGAGCCGTCCGGGTTCGAATGCTTCCACCCGCCAGCAATCAACAGTGTCACCCGTTTGCAGCCGGTCCGCATCGCGCCGGCCCCGGCGCATGCCGACACCGCCGCTGAGAACATCCATCCACCCGCGAATCCTCCAGAGCAGGTCGCCGTAGTACCAGCCGGTCGTACCACCGATGCGCCGGATGGGGGAAAAGGCGGCGGATGGTTTTGCAGCCACGCGGGCGGTCCGTGAATCGATAAGCCGGTTGCCGAAGCGCACGCCTCCCCAGGTGCGAGCCTGACCGGAGGATGATAGCGCATCGGACCATCGGGTCTCCGCGCATTCGCGATCTTCATTGCGCAGGGCAGCAGCAATGGCTTCCCGCGCGCCGACCGGGCGAACGCCAAATACTCGTAATGCCGAGTCATCCTGAACGACCGTGGGATGGCGGATGCTGCCGATCAGTTTGCGGCCGACACGGGCATATAGAGGCGTGACCAGGCCCAGCCACAGGCTTGATAGCCTCGGGGTGAGGACCGGCACGGAAATCATGAGACGACGCAGGCCGCGCTGGCGCGCGTATTCGCGCATCAATTCACCATAGGACAGTTGATCAGGGCCGCCGATCTCATAAATCGGGTTCCCATGGACGGGTGTGTCCAATGCGGCGTGCAGAAACCGAAGCACATCGGAGATGGCAATGGGTTGGGCGCGAATGGCCACCCAGCGCGGCGTAATCATCACCGGGAGGCGTTCCACCAGGGCACGGATCATCTCAAACGAGAGGCTCCCCGATCCGATGACGATTGATGCTCGAAATTCGACTACGGGCACGCCCGATTGTCGCAGAATCTCGCCGACCTCCTGGCGGCTGCGCAAATGCGGTGAGAGCCTGTCCGATGCGTCGCCCAGGCCGCCGAGGTAGATGATTCGCTGCACTCCCCGGCTCCGGGCCGCGGCACCAAACCGCTCAGCCGCCTGACGGTCGGTTGCCTCAAATCCGTGCACGGCTCCCATGGAGTGTACTAGGTAATAGGCAGCATGAACGCCGTCCATCGCCCGTTGCAGTGAGTCGGCATCCAGCACATCGCCCGCAACAATCTCGGTGCCGCCGGCTACACGGCCGCAAAGGAATTCCGGCCGGCGGGCGAGGCAGCGTACTGGATGCCCCTCGGCTTCCAGCAGCTTAAGGAATCGCCCGCCGATATAGCCGGAGGCGCCCGTCAACAGAATCATGGATTTCACCACGGCAAGTAATCCACAGAAAGCGGGGATAAGACGCTCTTCATTCTGCTTTGTTTGTCACCGGCCAAAGCCGGCCGCCCCGCATGCCGGCGCGCTGCTCCCGGCGGCATGTCCTGCGCATGCGTTTCCATGCCCCTCTGTACCGAAACTGGCTTAGATTCAAAAACAGGCCTGTTTTTGCGCGCAGGCTACATTGCGGTTGAGAACAGGATCGCGGCCAGCAGCAGGCGGTCGAGGCCCCTCCAGTAAGCCCGCCAGGTCGGATCATTCGCGAACAACACGACGTGACCGCCACCCAGCGGCACATCCACCAGGTACGCGGTCTGCTTGAGAGCTGCCTCGGTGTCTTCCCAAACGTGCCCCATGATCCGCGATTTTTCCGGAAACGTAACCACGTTCGCCCCGGCACGCGACAGGGAAAGAAACGATTCCCCACGCATTTGCACCGCAATCTGCGGCGCCTGGGCGATGCCCAGATAATAGTCGGTATTGACTGTCCCTTTGAAAATCGCTCCGGGCAAGCTGGTGACCGGCTTCTTTGCATCCTGTTTGCCCACCCCTGTGTCAGGCAGTTCGGTGATCAACTGCACGTCGGTCAACTCCACTCCCTTCCGCGCGGTGAATGCAGCGCCGCCGTGAATCCCAATGAAGGTGCCGCCGTCGCGGATCCACTGCCGGAGCCTGGCGACGCCGGCCTCGCCGAGGGCTTCCTGGTATCGCGCGGGTGAACCATCGGGGAAGATGATCACATTGTAGCGGCTCAGATCCGCCGATGTGAAACGGTCACCGCGCAAGGCGGTAAAGTCGAGGTCGAACCGCTGATCGAGCAGCGCGTATACGGACCCGTAGGCAGTGGCGCGGGTCGGTTCATCCGTCAGCACCATGATTCTGGGCTTTTTCAGGTTGTGCACGAAGGACGACCCGAAGGAAATGCCCTTTTCGGCCCAGCCGGAATTCACCGACACGACTTCAACGCCGTACTCGCTTGCAAGCTCGGCGATCCGCGCGTGAACACCGTCAGGATTGCGGCCGGTCCGAACCAGCAGGGTTCCGGGCTGAAACTCCCTTCCGCCGTTGACAAATCCCTTGAGCATCAGGGCGACGTTGTAACTCTCCTGCAGTAGCTTGCCGCACAGCTTCGCCCCCGCATCGGTGGCGAAAGAGAAAAGATAGGCCTGCGCGGCCTTGCCTCCGACTATCCCGCCGGATGGCTTGGGGGGCTCTGCTACCAGGGTCTCCGGAGGGATATTAGTCACGTCCTCGGAAAACGCGGCCTCGACGAGGCCATAGGTTACCGGCAGCGACCATGCGGTGATGTCATAAAACCAGAGCGGCTCTTTCTGCACGCTCGTGCCCAGTTTCTTGTTTCGCTCGATTGTCGCACGAACTTCCTGGAGGAACTTGTCCTCGAGCTTCGGATCGGGCTCGAACAGCGCCTTCAGGAGGCGCTTTTGGGGCTGCTTGAGGGGGATGATATAAGTCCCGGCGGGGAACGTCCTTGCTTTTGAGGCGCGATCGAAATAAGTCTGGGACCGCTGCACGGAAACAGGTGCCGCGGCCCGGTAAACCTCGATGTTGTGCCGCAGGCAAAGTTCCACGAGGCTCTGAGTCCGCCCCGGATCTGTTCCGGGGGGGAGGATGTACTGCCGGACCGGCTCTTTATCCACTTCCTCCATGCCGATTCTGCGGAAGTCGTAATAGTACTTGAGAAATCCTTCGCGGTTGTCGGCGAGCACCTCCAGCGAGGACATGTCCGCGATGAAGTGAGCGTGGACCGACTCCCGCAGGGTCGCGACCGTTCCGTCCGACCGTTCGTAGGCGAAGCCCTTTCCGCCGCCGCCGTTGGTTTCGTAAGTCATCCCGATAGCACCGCTGAAGGAAGGATAGGCGTCCCAGTAACCGGGATAATAAATGTCGTACCTCTCATCCTTGACGTAAGTCCATCCGTACTGGTCGAAGTAGCGGGCGTTGCTCTTTCCTATCTCGGTGGCCCACTTCAATATTTCCTGCGGGTAGTTGAGGTTGACCGGCGAGCAGAATGGCGCGAAGAAATATTCTTCCGGCTCTCCGTGGTTGTCGACCCAAAGCTGTGGATTCCAATGATAGAGGGCTTTGGAGGCCGCCTGGGTCTCGAGTTGCGACAGGGCGAATGCATCCCGGTTGACGTCGATCAGGTAATGATTGCCGTCCGTCGAGATGAACCATTCATCCGCATGTTCGGCAGCCTGCGGATCCGGATTCCCCTTCCTACGTGTCGTCACCGCCTTCGCCCACGTCGCGAACCACTGATGACTGTCGGGGCTCAGGCATGGATTTATGATGACTATGACGTTGTCCGTGATCTTCCGAGTCAAGGGATCGTTCCCTGCAGCCAGTTGGTAGGCGAGCTGCATTGAGCACTCGAAAGCGCTGGTCTCGTTTCCATCGGTGCCGAAGTTGATCCATCCTATCGGCGGCGTCTCCCTGGCAATCCGGGCAGCCTCGGCGGGCGAGGTCTTGCGGGGGTCGCGCAGCCGGGCGATCGTGGCACGGATCTGTTCGAGCTTCACCATATTCTGCGGAGAACTGAGAGCCAGCAAAACCATGTTGCGGCCCTCGTAGGTCACCCCGTAGTCGAACATCTTCACCCGATCGCTCGACTGGTCCAGTTTGCGCATGTATTCGACCATTTGAGCATGGTCGGTCAAGTAAGTGCCGATCTCATAGCCGAGGACCGATTCAGGAGTGGGAATACCTGCGTCGTAGGAGCTTTTCTTGAGCCACTCATATTTCTGGGCCCGCAGTGGCGTCAGGCAAAAAGGAAGTAACAGGATGGCGACCAGGATTACCTTTTTCATATTCCGCAAATGCCCCGTTTAGGATGTGCGAAGCTCCCCAGAGTGCGGCCTTTGGCGACTGCTCCAATCTGTCGCACAGCAGCGTCGACCCCTGCACTTTGAAAGGCTCCGCGCGATTATTGCCGCAACAAGACGAAACGGAGGCCCTTAATCCGTATTTCTGACCGGCGATCTACGGCAACCTCTGCGCCGCCTTGCAACAAAACCCGGCGAATCATGTGGATTAAGCGTGGACGCGAGTATACAGCAAATCCTTGTGCGTTGCCAAAAAGAGAGCGAAATCCAACCCGCATACCCACGCCGGCAGCTGTATGACCGGAAACACTACGATCGTAAACCGCTGGGATTGGCCTTCCCTTGTGCTGATAGACGTGTGCGAAAATCCAGTATCCTGCAATTTCGTTTGGGTTTACAATTCCAACGACAGGCTGCCGCCCGGCACGACGCAATGGATGTGCGGGTGATGTTGACACCGGCTTCCAGGAGGCGGGCGGCAAAGGCATGTCGCAACGCACGGGCATGGGCTCTCTTCATCAGACCGGCCGCAACGTCGGCTTTAATGCAGACAGGATGGATTCTTTCTCGCGTAATTGGCCGGCAGGAAGGACTCCCCGGGAAAGCCACCCCTGCGCGCATGCCATCCTCCAGTAGGCGCGCAGAAGATCGAGCAGGTTCGGCGGGCATCACCGCGGGCTCCCGTACGAGGAACACCCCGGGGTGCGCCCGTTTCATTTCGAGGACTCGAATGCCTGATACTGAAGCATCCGGACTGAAGCCGATTCGCGTCGCCTTCATTGGGCTGGCGCACCTCCACACACGCAGCTACAAGCTGCTCTTCGGATACCTGCCGGCGGTGCAAGTTGTGGCTGCGGCGGAGGCCGACGAAACTCTTTTGGATGCCTTCACACGGGCTTTCGACCTGCGCGGCTATTCGGACTGGCGCGCCCTGCTCGACCGGGAAGCGATCGATCTTGCAGTCCTGTTCCTGCCGCATGCCGACTGCCCCGAGGCGGCCATCTCTTGTGCCGAACGCGGCATCCACATCCTGGCGGAAAAGCCGATGGCGGCCGACTCCGCGGGTATCCGTCTCATGATAGATGCTGCGCGCCGGAGCGGCGTCGTCTTCTCCTCGCCTTACGTCTGGCGCTATCACCCCGTCAGCATCGCCCTCAAGGATCTGGTGCGTGCCGGCACGCTCGGGGAGATATTCGGCGGCCAGGGTCTGTGTGCCGCCGGAGGGGCGCATCGGTACGCTCAGGGCGGAGCCGGCTGGATGCTGCGCAAGGCCCGCAGCGGCGGCGGGGCCATGCACAACCTGGGCGTCCACTGGATCGATCTTTTCCGCTGGCTGCTCGAGGACGAGGTCGTCGAGGTCATGGGCCGCAGCATACATTTCGGCGCCGGGCACGACGTGGAAGACGCAGCCCTCGCCTTCATCACCTTCGCCGGGGGGGCAGTGCTGACTCTGGACGTCAGCTACAGCGTGCCGGATGCCTACCCCGGCGGCCGCGAACGCTACATTGCGCTGCGCGGCCGCAAAGGCTTCGCATCCTGGCGCCCGTCGCTCGAGGAGCGGAAGCAGAGCCTCTTCGTCTGCCGCGACGCGGACGGGCAACAGGCCGGCTTCCAGGAAATGGAGCATCTCTACCCTCCGCAACCGGGATATGCGGGTTGGTGCGGCAGGTCATTCCTCGTCGACTTCGTCAGTGCGATCCGGCAAGGGTGCGCGCCTGCCATCACGGGCACGGACGGACTGCGCGCCCTGGAGGTGGTCGAGGCGATATACCGCTCCTCCGAAAGCGGAACTGCGATACGCCTGGATTCTGACAACGAGTGAGTGGGCGCCGGCGGCCCGACGGCGGCCGGCACCCGCCTGAGACACCATCTCTGCTCTCCACTGGATAAATCGCAGATTTGGAGCAAACCCCGGGATACAAACGGGCGGCACCTGTGCTAAGATACCTGGTGTTGCAGCGGCTTTCTGTGCTGCCGCAGGGGGTAGAGGGCGCCGTCCCCGTCGGAGGGCGATCGAGCCCCCTCGGGCCTCAGAGAAGCCCTGTCGGCATTGTTGCGCGGGCAGCCTGGTGAGGCGGATTTAGCGGGGCATAGCCGCGCGGAGGGCCGCGCGGAGAAAAGCAAGGCTTCATACCTATTCGACGCCTGCCACGACCGAGGATTCCCGCAACAGGACCGGGGATTTCCCAATGAAGGCATGGCTGTGTGCCTATCTCTGGAATCCGCTCTGTGACGTAAGACTCCCTGGGGGGCTGAAGTGAAACAGGTAACGGAAAATGTGGTCGAAGAGATATGCCGCCGGTTTGGAAACGAACGGACGCGCATGATGGACATCGTCCTTGCGGTGCAGGACAGATACGGATGCGTCTCCCGTGAAGCGATGGATGCGATTGCCCGTGCAGTGGGCTCGCAGCGGGTCGAAGTCGAAAGCTTGGTTTCCTTTTATGCTTTCTTCTCGACCCGGCCGCAGGGAAAGGTCGTCATCCGGCTCTGCAACGACATCGTGGACTGGATGAAAGGATACGAAGCGGTGGCCGAGGCGATGGCCAAGGAGCTCGGCATCACGATGGGGGAGACGACGGCGGACGGGGCCATCACGCTTACCTGCACGCCCTGCATCGGGATGAGCGACCAGGCTCCGGCCGCGCTCGTGAACGACGTCGTGGTGACTCACCTGACGCCCGAGCGCGGGCGCCAGTTGGTGCGCAACCTGAGGCGCCACTTGGACCCTCAGCAGCTGATCACGATGGTCGGCGACGGGAACAATGCTCACCCCCTAGTGCGCTCTATGGTGCGCAACAACATCCGGCTGCGCGGGCCGGTGCACTTCGCGGACTTCGAGCCGGGAAGCGCCCTCCGCCGCGCGCTGGCGCTCGAGCCCCAAGCCGTCATCGAGGAGATTAAATCCTCCCGGCTCCGCGGCTGCGGTGGTGCGGGTTTTCCGGCCGGCCTGAAGTGGGAGTTTGCGCGCAACGCGCCGGGGGACAGACGCTACATCTTGTGCAATGCGGACGAGGGCGAACCCGGAACTTTCAAGGACCGCGTTCTCCTCACCGAGTGCCCTGACCTCATGCTGGAAGGGATGACGATAGCCGGGTACGCGGTGGGCAGCGACAGCGGCATTGTCTACCTGCGGGGCGAATACTGCTACCTGCTCCCTTTCCTCGAGAGCGTGGCCGAGGAGCGGCGGCGCCAGGGGCTGCTGGGCCGCGACATCCTGGGGAGGGCCGGATTCCACTTCGACATCCGTTTCCAGCTCGGCGCCGGCGCTTACATCTGCGGCGAAGAAACCGCGCTCATCAGTTCGTGCGAGGGGCTGCGCGGCGATCCCAAGAATCGGCCGCCCTTCCCGCCGCAGCGGGGGTATCTCGACCGCCCGACCATCGTGAACAACGTCGAGACCTTCTGCTGCGCGTCGCGCATCATGATCGAAGGCGCTGCCTGGTTTGCCGCGATGGGTTCTCCCCGGACCTCGGGCACGAAGGTTTTGAGCATCGCCGGAGACTGCCGCAGGCCGGGAGTCTACGAGGTGCCGTTTGGGATCACGGCGCGCGAGCTGCTCGAGATGACGGGCTCGGAGAATCCGGGCGCATTGCTGATCGGCGGCCCATCCCGCCAGATGATCGGGCCGGACCGGTTCGACGGCCGGATCTGCTACGACGACCTCGCCACCGGCGGGGCCATCATGGTCTTTAACCGGGCCCGCAACAAGCTGGAGATCGCCGAACATTACCTTGATTTCTTCATCGAGGAGAGCTGCGGCTACTGCACACCCTGCCGAGTCGGTCTGATCCTCCTGAAAAAGGCCGTCCATGAGGTAGTCACCGGGGCGGGTGAGCCGCGCGACCTGGATCAGATGCGCGAACTCTCCAGATTCATCATCGCTACCAGCCGCTGCGGGCTCGGCCAGGCGGCTCCCAACCCGGTGCTGGGCGCGCTGGACAACTTCACCGAATTGTATTCGGGGCTAGTGGCGGAACGTAAGCCGGGGCTGCTGCCGACCTTCAACCTGTCCGAGGCGGTCGTCGACGCTGAACTGCGCGTGGGACGGCAATCGCACTACGTCTGATTTCAGGAGGATCCAGATGAGCAGGATTACGTTCATGATAGACGGCAGGACCGTCACGGCCCAGCCCGGCCAGACCATTCTCAAGGCGGCCGAGGACGCGGGCGTCTACATACCGCGGCTCTGCGCCTACAAGGACCTCATCCCCTACGGCAGCTGCCGGGTTTGCTCGGTGCGCGTCAACGGCCGCATCCAGGCGGCGTGCGTGCAGACGGCCACCGAGGGAGCGGTCGTGGAGAACGACACGCCCGAGCTGAACGAATACCGGCGCAACATCATCGACCTCCTCTTTGTCGAGGGCAACCACTTCTGCATGTTCTGCGAAAAAAGCGGGCTCTGCGAGCTGCAGGCGCTCGCCTACCGGTTCGGGATTAACGCACCCCGCTATTCCTACCTCAACCCGAAGCGCGATATCGACCTTTCGCACCCGGACGTTTACCTGGACCACAACCGCTGCATTCTTTGCGGGCGCTGCGTCCGCGTCTCCCAGGAGCTCGACCACAAGAACGTGTTCCAGTTCGTTGAGAGGGGCTTCCGGAAACGGCTGAAGGTCAACGGCGAGGAGTTAGCCAAAACCGACCTGCGCGTGACGGACGAGGTGGTGGCGTCCTGCCCGGTCGGGGCCCTGATGAAGAAGCGCGTGGGCTATGCCGTGCCTGTGGGACAGCGGCTTTACGACGCCCGCCCCATCGGCGCGGATGTCGAAATGAAGGGGGGGAAATAGCATGACGGCGAAACCTCGCATCGCAACGGTCAGCCTGGCGGGCTGTTTCGGATGCCACATGTCCCTGCTGGACATCGATGAGCGCATCCTGAAGCTGGCCGAACTGGTCGAATTCGACCGCTCTCCCATCAACGACTACAAGGAGTTCACCGGCCGCTGCGCCGTCGGCCTCGTGGAGGGGGGCTGCTGCAACGAAGAGAACGTCCACGTGCTCGAGGACTTCCGCAAGCACTGTGACGTGCTCATCTCGCTCGGCGATTGCGCCATCAACGGCGGCATTCCGGCGCTGCGGAACAACATCCCCCTCCGCGAATGCCTCGAAGAGGCGTATCTGAAATCCCCCGGCATCTACAATCCCGGCGGGATTGTCCCCAACGATCCGGAGATCCCGCTCCTGCTCAACCGGGTATACCCCTGCCACGAGGTCGTCAAGATCGACAATTTTCTCCCGGGCTGCCCCCCGCCGGCGGATGCCATCTGGGATGCCCTCGTCGCGCTGCTGACGGGCAAACCGGCGGCGTTCGAGTACAAGACCCTGAAATACGACTGAAGGGAACAAGCCGATGATGCCGACCAAGAGCAAGAAGCGCAAATACACGATCCTGCCGCTCACCCGCGTTGAGGGACACGGCAAGGTCACTATCCACATGAACGAGGCGGACGAAGTCGAACAGACCAGGCTGCACATCGTGGAGTTTCGGGGATTCGAACGTTTCATCCTGGGAAGGCCGTACTGGGAGGTCCCGGTCATCGTCCAGCGGCTCTGCGGCATCTGCCCCGTGAGCCATCACCTGGCGGCGGCCAAGGCAATGGACCGCATCGTGGGCGGTGAACAGCTCACGCCCACCGCGGAGAAAATGCGGCGCCTCATGCACTACGGCCAGATGTTCCAGAGTCATGCCCTGCACTTTTTCCACCTCGCCAGCCCCGACCTCCTTTTCGGCACCGACGGCACCGCGGCGAGCGCCTTCGGCGCTCCTGTGGAACTGCGCAACGTGCTCGCGGTGGCTGCCAGATATCCCCAGCTCGCCGTGCAGGGAGTCATGATGCGCCGCTACGGCCAAGAGGTCATAAAGGCGACCGCCGGAAAGAAGATCCACGGCACCGGCGCTATACCCGGCGGGGTGAACAAGAATCTCTCCGTCGCCGAGCGTGACGCGCTCCTGGGCGAGGTGGAGCAGATGCTGGCGTGGGCGCGAAGCGCTGTGGTTATTGTCCGCGACTTTACGGTCGAGCACCTCGCCGAACTCGTCCCTTTCGGCTCTTTCGAATCCAACCATCTCTCCCTGGTCCGCCAGCGGGATGGGGCGCTGGACCTGTACCATGGCGTACTGCGCGCTGTGGACAAGGACGGCCGCAGGATCGTCAGCGACGTGGATTACCAGCGCTACCTTGACATCGTGAGCGAGGAGGTCCGCCCCTGGTCCTACATGAAATTTCCGTTCCTGAAGGCCCTGGGGCCGGAGAACGGCTGGTATCGCGTCGGACCGCTGGCGCGGCTCAACACGTGCAGTTTCATACCTACCCCGGAAGCCGAAGCGGCGCGCCTGGAATACTTCTCCCTGACGGGCGGCGGGCCCAACAACTTCACCATGTGCTACCACTGGGCGCGCATGATCGAGCTGCTCCACTCGATCGAGATCATCCGGGACCTCCTGCACGATTCCGATCTGCAGGGAAACGACCTGGTCGTCAGCGGACCGCGCCGCGAAGAGGCGGTTGGCATCATCGAAGCCCCGCGCGGCACGCTCTTCCACCACTACCGCGTGGACCGCAACGACGCCGTGACGATGTGCAACCTGATCGTCTCGACGACGAACAACAACGAGCCGATGAACCGCGCCATCGCCAAGGTGGCCAGGGACCACTTCACCGGCCGGCACGAAATCACGGAGGGGCTGCTCAATCACATCGAGGTAGCGATTCGGGCCTACGATCCCTGCCTCTCCTGCGCGACGCACGCCATGGGGAACATGCCGCTCGTCGTCGAGGTGGTCAACGCCGCCGGAAAAGTCGTCGCCCGGCACGAGCGCCTGGCAGGCTAGCGCGCCGCCCTGCGATTGCCATGGGGAAGAAGAGGATCCTGGTCATCGGCTACGGCAATCCCGGCCGCGGGGACGACGGTCTCGGCCCGGCCATTGCCGCCCGCCTCGAGGCACTCCAGATACCGGAGCTCTCCGTCGAAAGCGACTACCAGCTCTCGATCGAGCATGCGGCACTGGCCGCGGAGCACGATATCGTCGTGTTCGCCGACGCCGCCCGGGATGCGAACGGGCCGTTCTATTTCCGCCCGGTGGCCCCCGCTCCCGCCGAAAGGCTGGGATCGCACAGCGTGACTCCCGCCGAGGTCCTGTTCTTGGCCCGCTCCTGCTTCAACGCGTCTCCCCAGGGATTCCTGCTGGGCATGCATGCCCCGGACCTCGGGCGTTTCGAAGAGGGATTGAGTCCTGCGGCGCGGCAGGCATTGGAGGCGGCCCTCGAACACCTGCGGGAGTTTATCGCCTGTGCTGCGCAATAAAACCTCAACAAAGCGGCAGGGATGCCTCTGGCATTCTTTGCCGATATTCTCCCCAGAGAGAACCAAAGCACCGTCAGGGATTCGCATAAGCAATTCTACTCGCGGCAACTCTTGAACACACACCTGCGCTCATGATGTGGCACTCACTATCGGGGATCAGTATCCGATTCAGGCGGCGATCTTCTCGTGCCAATATTCGTGATGGAGGCCTCCAAGAATCGCCTTTGACCTCACCCGATATCCCTCTTGGAGCTGATGTCGATGTTTCTGGATCGGGACCGGAGAATTTTGCCCAGCTTCAGGAAGTCCCGGCCCCAAACTCGAATGAGGACGGCCTTGATTATAATGGGTCTTCCATTCCTTTAGGATTCTTCTCATATGACCCTCGCTGATCGGGATTAGAAAATCGAGACATTCCCGGCGTATACCGCCAATCAGCCGTTCGCAATACGAATTCGCTTGGGGCGAACGAAACGGCGTTTTCAGGACCTTTACTCCCATGGCCTTCACACCGAGATCCAACTCCTGGGAGTAAATGCTGTCTCGATCGTGAACCAGAAATCGGTAGCCCTGTTGGTCTTTAATGGCCTCGCGAAACTGCTGCAAAGTCCAGGCTGCGTTGGGATGGGCAGTAACATTGAAGTGGACAAATCGTCGCGTGCCTATTTCCATGATGACAAGCACATAGAGGACCTGAAAGCGAGCCGTCACAGTTACAAAGAAATCGCAAGCCAGCATGGCCTGCGCGTGATTGCGTACGAAGGTCATCCATCGCTGGGATGGATCCGGCCGCCGTCGGCCGCCGTTTGGATCCTTCAGCAAATATTTCTGGATGGTTCGAGGGGAAACTTGAATC
>CAYGWQ010000151.1:0-12275 GCA_964353465.1 uncultured Acidobacteriota bacterium
TGCCCGCCCGGCGCTCGCGCCAAAGTGGACCTGTTATTCTGTGACAGACCCTAAGGCCAGATTCGTCTTGGAGGAGAGGGGATATGGGCTATCGGACAGAGAGGGATTCGCTGGGAGAAATCCAGGTGCCGGAATCCGCCTACTACGGCGCCCAGACGGCACGCGCTCTCGCCAATTACCCGATCAGCGGGATCAAGGTTCATCCGGGCATGGTTGAGAATTACATGCTTCTCAAGAAGGCGGCGGCCGAGGTGCTTCAGGAACTGGGACTGTTGGACGTTGAACGGGGCCAAGCCATCGTTCGTGCCGCGGATGAAATCCTGGGGGGAGCCTTGCGCGACCAGTTTCTGGTGGACGCATTTCACTCGGGAGCGGGCACCTCTTTTCATATGAACGTGAATGAGGTTCTGGCCGGCCGGGCCAACGAAATCCTCACCGGCCGTCGCGGCGGGACCGCGCCCGTGCATCCCAATGATCACGTCAACATGGCGCAGTCAACCAACGACACCTTCCCTACAGTGATGCGCATGGCAGCTCGCAGACAGATTCCGGATTTTCTTGAAGTTGTCCGTGGGCTGGCCCAAGCCCTTGCTGACAAAGCCGGCGAATTCAAGCAGGTCGTAAAATCCGGCAGAACCCATCTGCAAGATGCGGTCCCGGTGACGCTGGGGCAGGAATTTGCCGCATATGCGGAGGCTATCCGTCAGTCGGGGGAGGCCATCCGATCCCTCTCCCGCCATCTGGAGGACTTGGGGATAGGCGGCAGCGCCACCGGGACAGGTTTGAATACCCATCCCGATTTTCGCTGTCGTATTGTGGAAAGGATCTCCAAATACACCGGCATCGACTTCCGTCCGGCTGCCGACCTGCGGGCCGGCATGCAGAGCAGTCTCCCGATTTCACTGCTATCCTCATCCTTGCGCGCCCTGGCCCTGGAGGTATCCCGTATCTGCAATGATCTGCGGCTGTTGAGCAGCGGACCCGCCACAGGCCTGATGGAGGTCAGTTTGCCGGCGGCCCAGCCCGGTTCATCGATCATGCCCGGCAAAGTCAATCCTTCGATCCTGGAGATGGTCAACATGGTCTGCTTTCAGGTGATTGGCAATGACACAGCTGTGTCATGGGCAGTCGGTGCCGGACAGCTCGAACTCAACGTGATGATGCCTCTGATGGCACATAACCTTCTGCAATCGCTGCAGATCCTGATGAACGCGCTCCGGATCCTGGCCGCACGCTGCATTTCGGGCATCACGGCGGACAGAGCCCGATGCCGGCGCTACGCCGAGTCCAGCAGTGCTCTTGCCACCGCGTTGAGTCCCTACATCGGATATGACCGCGCCGCCAATATTGTCAAAGAGGCACTGGCAAGTGGAAGAACGGTTCTGGAAGTAGCGCGGGAGAAATCCGGCCTTGCGGAAGAGGAACTCTCCCGCCTGCTTGACGTCATGGCTATGACAGGAGCGCAATAGGCGGAGGACTATCGCGGATGGCAGTTGATTGTGCGCGCCTACTGGTTCATAGGGCATGTGCCGCCCGGCATGCCCTTGCAGCCTTCGCACGGACTCGCTTGCGGCGCCGCGCCGGTCGACGCTGCTCCGACGGCAAAAGTAGAAAGCAGCTGCAGGACATCGTCGCTGCCGCATTTGCGACAGACAACCTGAGCGGCACGATCAAAAATCAATTCCTCAAACCGGGCTTTGCAGCTGCGGCATTCATATTCAAACAAAGGCACGGTATTCATCCTCTCTGAAATCCAGTCTCGGCGGCAGGCACGAGGCACACAGCACCATACCCGCATATTATCAGTGGCTGAAGGGGAAGTGAAGGGGCGCCGATCATTTCTGAGCCTTTCCGGAATGGAGGAGCGAGAACAGGATCGAGCCGGTCAGGATGACGGCTACCACGATCAGCGACACCCTGATATCTATCGGAAAAACCTTGCCCGCCAACATTTTAGCCCCCACGAACATTAAAACGAATCCCAGGCCCGTTCCGAGGTAAACAAAACGGTCGACAACGGCGGCCAGTAGAAAATACATCGAACGCAAACCGAGGATCGCGCAGATGTTGGAAGTGAAGACAATGAACCAGTCTGTAGTGACGCCGAATATTGCGGGGATGGAGTCAACTGCAAAAATCAAATCGGTGGTTTCCACGGTCACCACTACCAGCGCCAGCGGCGTTGCGATGAGCTTGCCCCCACGGCGCAAAAAGAAAGCGCCTTCCCCGTAGCCCGACGACATGGGCATGATGCGCTGGAAGAGACGGACGACCGGATTGTGCTCGGGTTCGACCTTGGGCTCCCCTTTCTGCTGCAGGATCTTGAAGCCGGTGAAAATCAGGAAGGCGCCAAAGATATAGATTACCCAGTGGAAGGCATTCAACAGAGCCGTGCCCGCAAAAATGAAAACGCCGCGCATGATGACGGCGCCGAGGATTCCCCAAAATAGTACGCGATGGTGTAACTTGGGGGGCACGGAGAAATAGGAGAAGATCAGGACGAAGACAAAGATGTTGTCGACGCTCAGGGCGTACTCGATGAGGTAGCCCGTGAAAAATTCCAGTCCGGCTTGAGCACCAAATTTATGATAGACCCAGGACCCGAAGGATACCGACAAAACTACCCAAGCCACGCTCCATCCCAGCGCCTCTTTAAAACGGATGGCGTGAGCGCTACGGTGAAATACACCGAGATCCACGATCAGCAGCACGAGCACCACGGCAAGAAAAACCGCGAAGAACCAGGGATTGGCGACACTATGTATCATGCTCTTCCTTTGCCGTGGACACACGCGGCGCCATATTGGTACCCATCCCAGCTCACAATCTGTCCCGCCAGGCTGCTTCGTACTCTTCGAGAATGTCCAGAGTCGGGCTGCAATCCCGCCTGGTAGTCATCCAGTGGCAGGCCTCGCGAGCCGGGATGCCGCGGGACCGGATGAGAAAACCTGCCGCCGCGGTGGGTGAGCGGTTGATCCCGACCGAACAGTGCAGGTAAAGCCTGGCCCCGGGATCGGTGAGTGCTTCGGCAACCTGCGCTACTGCTTCGGGCAGGTTGCGCCTCAGCGCCTCCCGGTCGAAATCCGGCGTCGGCACGCGGCGCAGTCCAATGCCGGCTTCCCGGTAGGCGCGGGCGAGCCCGGCCGGGGATATTCCGTAATGCAGCAAATCCTCGTCCGTTTGCAGGCTGACCACAGTCGTGATTCCCATCCGTTTCAGCTGCGGCATGTCTTCTTCATACACTCGGCCGCCGACCCAGAGCCGGCCGGGCACGATCTCATCGAAATCGAGCAAGATCACACATCTCTCCCAAAAGGATTAAATGTAACATGAGACCATGATATTGACGAATCCCTGTGCGGGTCATTCGGGCGCCGATCGGAAAACTGAGCCTGCGGCACAGCGGCGCAGACGATCCATGATCGCAAATCCGAGCCCTTTTTCGGGGATGGCATGTGCTACCAGCCGGTCGAGTTGCTCCTTGTCGAGCCTGTGTAAGGCTGCAAACAGGTTGGCGGCTGCCATACGCAGGTCGCCCGACTCCGACAGCACCTCCACTACGGCATATTTCTCCGGATGTTTCGGCGGGGTCAAGGTCAGCAGACCCACCTGCTCCCCGGGGAGAGGATCAGCCCTGCGGTCCCCTTCATTCAGGATTTCCAGCGGCGTGCTTGTGGCATAATGGCGGGTAAGTTGGCCCGGCGCCTGGGGCCGATTCTGTGTGCCTGTTGACCATCCGAGTGGTCCCAGAACATCCTGGAGGGCTTCCGGGGGAACGCCTCCCGCTCTGAGGATGCGAGGGTATTTCCCCGTCAGTGCCAGCACCGTGGATTCAATCCCGACGGCACATCTGCCGCCATCGAGGATGAGATCGATGCGTCCCGCCAGCTGCTCGGCGACATGGCGTGCTTCGGTGGGACTTACGCGGCCGAAGGGATTGGCGCTTGGTGCCGCCAGAGCGCATCCTGAGGCACGGATCAGCGCCAAGGCTGCATCATGGGCGGGCATCCGGATGGCGACAGTTGCCAAGCCGGCGGTGACGATTGGAGGGACCCGTTCGCTTTTGGGCACCACCAGCGTCAACGGCCCGGGCCAGAATCGCCGCATCAAGGCAGTAGCAACTCCCTCCGGAAAATGTCCGTAAAGCCTTGCGGATTCCGCATCGGCCACATGAACGATCAGGGGATCCATGCGGGGGCGCCGCTTGGCCTCAAAGATGCGCGCCACTGCCAGCGGATTGCAGGCGTCGGCACCAAGTCCGTACACTGTCTCTGTCGGAAACGCGACCAGCCCCCCGTGACGGATGATTCGCGCAGCCTCTTCAATGGCTGCCGGATCGGATGCATCGAGAAGCTTGGCCTTTTTCAAAGTTCGGCCCTGAACCGCCACGGGCCTTCCTCCTTTCCCAGGAGTATGCCACGACTCAATGATGATTTACGAACGATGAATGCTGATCGTGCGTTACCGGCCTTGACACGGCTGGATGCCGTCATTATATTCCCAGAGAGGTCAGACTCTAGATCTCATCGAAAGCCAGATCTCGTTCCCCGCCCTCCGTGTAGGGGGCGGGAGCGGCAGGGCGTTGCGCATTACGCAAATCAGGTATGCGAGAATGGAAATCAGAGGTATGAATCCTAAAGAGTTTTCCACTTCTCCATCACCGCATGCTGACGGGGAAGCAAGCGACGAACCGCTCATCGAGGTCCCCGGCATTGAAGTCGTCACACCGGCCCTGTTAGTGCCCTCCCAGGAGCAGCCGGCATGGTACGCCCTATACACGCGCAGCCGGTTCGAAAAAAAGCTCATGAGCGAGCTTACCGATCGATCCATTGAAGTCTTCCTTCCCATGCGCGAGGTCCTCAGCCGTTGGAAAGACCGGAAGAAGAAAATCTGGATCCCGCTTTTTCCCGGCTATCTCTTCGTGCACCAAGTCGACACCCCCGCAAATCGATACCGGGTTCTGAACGTGCCCGGCGCGGTGCGATTCGTCGGCTTCAACAGCCAAACGGTCCCGATTCCGCAAGAGCAGATTGACGGCGTCAGGCGATTCCTGGAATCCAACCTGATGGTGGATCCTTATCCCTACATGCAGATTGGACGGCGTGTGGAAGTCATTGCGGGACCCCTCATGGGGATTCAGGGAAAACTGGTGCAGAAGAGGGGGCGGTTCCGCTTTGTGCTGCAGGTCGATCTCATCCGCCAGGCCGTCTCGGTCGAGATCGATGCCTCCGACGTCCGCCCCATTTGAGGAATCCTGGTTCTGCGGCGGGGGAGCGGCGGTCCGCCGCCTCCCCCCGCGATCGCTCTAGAATTTTTCCTGGACCAGTTTGTAGCCGGCGGGAACTTCGAAGGTGGCAGGCGGTATGGCACCTTTCTGCACCGACGTCACTTCGGTCGCGGTGGTGATGCTCATGCTCATCACCTTCATTTTCACTACGCTCTTCATGGCCATGCCGTTGATCTGTTTGAAGGCGTCGTACATCTTGCCCATGTCCAGCACCGGATTAGCCGGGAGACGCATCTTGATGGCGTCGTAATACGCTGCCGGCAGTTTCAATTCCGGAGCTGCCCAGATTTCCATCTCGATCGGGCCTGTAACCAGGTATTTCTCCGTCGCATACCCCGCTATGGTTTCGCCGGGGCCCTGTTTGGTCACGGTCAGAGGAGCCGAACTGCCTCCCATCATTTTTTTGATAGCCGCCATCTGCGCCTCGGTGCCCTGGGACATGGCTGCGGTGGCTTTGTTCAGCAGATCCTGAAGCTGCTGGAAGGTTATTTCCGAGTAAGTCTTTTTCTTGTGGTCGACCGTCACGATCTTCTCTTGGTCAAAGCGAACAATGCTGTCCTGGCCGTCGGCCGAGGAGCGCTTTGTGGCGTTGCCGCTGAAATAGGAGGTTGAGGTGGTGGTCTTGCCGTTTGCAGTCGACGTTTCATTCATCGTGAGGCCCTGGCTCATCAAGGACGAAAGTTGAGCGGCGGCCGGCTGAATCAGCCCGCTAGCCGCCACAAGGCCGAAGATGGCGAGACCCAGGATGGTAATTCGGGTGCGACTTCTTGTATTCATTGCTGGCTCCTTGGATGCGACTTCATTATTCTGCGTAGGTATCGGTTTACGCAGCTTCCATGCGGATTGCAGGCACGGCGACGACCGGGCCGCAAACTCGCCTTATCGGCAGCATCGGGCGGCAACTTTCGCAGCCGCAATCGAATGATGCGCCGTTATTCCATCCTTAAGATACCGCTGCCAACGTCGGGATTCCAGCCTGGAAAGGGATTGAGTTTTCCTGGTGCCCTGCCGGGAATGCCGGGCAGGAGGGCGCGCCTGATGTCGGAAAGGGGCATGGGCGAGACATGGCAGCTTCTCCCGATCGGACCTTGACGATGCAGGGATCAGATGATAACCTTTCGCACATGGTAATTAGTCGCAACAGGGATAGCACCGCAGCGCCGATCCGGCGTCGACCCGCCCCGACCGCCGGGGAGGTGGATTGGTGGTGTGCCCGTTTTGAGAAGGAGTGCCGCCGGCGCGGCATGCGCATGACACCGCAGCGGCTGGCGGTATATCGTGCCCTGGCCGAGGACATCACCCATCCGACGGCCGATGCCGTCCTTGCCAAGCTGCGGGTGGGCATGAAAGGGCTTTCGCGGGCGACCGTATACCGGATTCTTGAATCCCTGGAGCGAGAAGGGTTTGTCAGCCGGGTCAGTACGACCGATGGGGTAGGACGGTACGATGCCAATCTCGCGCCTCATCAGCACCTGGTTTGCCGGCGCTGCGGGCAGATTGCGGACATGGAGCTGGTTGCGCTCCAGCACCTGCGCCTTCCTCGGCGGGGGCCTGCAGGCTTTGTACTGGAAGCCCTCGACATTCGCGTGGTCGGGACCTGCGAACGATGCCGCCGGCCCGAGGGAATGCAGCCGAAATCGAATCAGCATCTTATCTGATCCGGTGAAAATGGAGTGCCGGATCCTGTTAAGGAGAAAAGAATGGCTCAGTTAATCTGTTTTTTTCAGCGAAGGTTGACCATCAGCCACAGCAGGAACAGGATTACCAGGACAAGCAGCCAGCTGCCGCCGAATCCCAGCACATCTTTCCAGCCCGGCTTGTATATCTCCCAGTTCGAATGAGGAAAGATCTTATCCTGCTCAAATCTCTCGGGGTGCTCCATTGCATCAGCCAGAGCCTGCTTGTCCAGTTCGGGGGTGGCCTGGACAGGAGTGCGCAATCGCGCGAAGAACCGGTCAAGATCGTCTTTGGCCACAGGCCGGCTGAACATGCTGAAAAGAAACAGCAGGAGAAATGGGAACAGGGCATCGAAATAAAAGCGCGCTGCGACCAGTTGTGCCTTGCTGAAGCGCTGGAAATCGATCCCCAGCCAGCTCATCACCCAGATCTCCGCATGAAAACGGCCCATGCCGATCTTAGGCGAGTTCGGGTCCGCCGGGTCCCGGCGTGCCACCTGCTCGAAGAAAACGGCGCTGGATTCCTGGCGCTGCATCCTGCGGATTTGTTCTCCGACGCGGGCGGCACGGCCCGCGGCGACATCCTCAGTCCCGGCCGGGGCAGTGATCTCCACCATGACGGGCTGAGTTTCCATGACCCAGTGCGGGTTCGTGCGCGCCCACTCCAGGTTCAGGAAGGCATTGGGAATTACGGCGTAGATGGCGAAACAGGTGAATACCTGAAGAGTCACCGCCCACCGCGTCAGCCGGCGCCACAGGAATCCCAGCCAGACGGCGGCCCCGAAGATGGCGGGAATGGATATGAAATATTTGAACAGCTCGAGCAGGTTGTCGATATAGAGCGCCGTCGCCGCCCCGCCGAGAAGGGTTGCGACAATCATGAGCCGGCCGGCGTTTATGTAGTGCTGGTCGGAACGTCCGGGGGTGAACGGGCGGTACAGGTTCTGGATCACCAGCGCTGAGTTCGCTACGCAGGTAGCCGCCAGGCTCGACATCTTGCCCGCCAGAACACCGGCCAGCATCAGGCCGATGGCACCGGGAAACAGCAAGTCACGGGTCATGTAGCCCCAGATCAGGTCGGGATCGTGCAGCTGGTTGCTGTACAAGGCGATCGCCAGGAGGCCGGCCAGCGCCCAGAAGATCATGATGAAGCGTTTCAAGTACATGCCGCCGATCATCCCGACACGGGCGGACATCTCGTCCTTTGCCGAGCCGGCGGTGGCCATGCCCGGAGCCGCAGCGATGATCGATACCAGGTTCGCCAGCGCCATGGCCATGATGGTGTACCAGGCGTACTCCCCCATCGCGGTTGAACCGAACAGGTTGAACATGTAATCAGGAACCGAGGCGTGCAGCCCGGAAAATCCGCCGATCCTGGCCAATCCCACAGGGATCAGCAACAGCGAAAACAGGATGATCAGAATGCCCTGAATCACGTCCGTGATCACCGCTGCGATGAATCCTCCCATCATCGTGTAGAGGGCGACGACCAGGGCGTAAACGGCGTAGATGAAAGCTGGATTCGTGTAGGAAATGAAGGCGCGCAGCTCGCCGCGCTTCATGCGGTCGGAAAGCTCGTCAAAGCGCAGCTGCTCGGGCACGGTCAGGATCGCGCCGGACTCGCGGCGCACGCGCAGGCTGTTGAATTCCCGGAACTGCTCGACGCTGCGCCGTTCCTCCATGCTGTAATGCGCTTCAGACTTTGGGGTCAGGGCCATCATCGTCTTGGCCGCCACCATGTAGCCGACGCCAATGCCGATCACGGCCATGACCAGGGAGAAGACGGCGAAAGCGGAGGCGAGAAAACGGCTGCGAAAGCGTTCCTCAAAGAAATCGCCGATGGTCACCAGACGAACGCGGCGGAACCAGAAGGTGGTGAACCAGTAAAAGGGCGTGAGGAACAGGACCAGATATTGAATCCACATGCCGCCGATACCCTGGCGGTAGATTTCCCGCGAAACGACCACGGCCTGGTCAGGGCTCGTCGATGTGCCCAGGTTGAGAAAAAACTGGTAGGTCTTGCCGATTTTCCTCCCTGCAATAAAGAAGTCCTCGCAGGTCTTCATCCGCCTGCGGGCGCGATCCCCCAGCCAGAGAACAAATACCACATAGCCGATGACGATGAGAAAATCGATCCAGTGCAAGCCGAAGATGGTCACGCTGGCCCCCGCTCTGCCGATCCGGAGATCCTATAATAATTTCACGGGGCATCATACAACGGAAAAACCTGCCGTAACGCAAAACTCACCTCGACGCAGGTCTGCGAATCAGCTACTATCGCACCTCATTGCCCTGAAAGCACAAGTTGAACAGGAAATCACCAACGTCCAGAAACACGGCCGTCCCATGACCCCAAACACCGATCGACCCGTTCACAGCATTGCGTTCCGGCGACGGCGCGCGCTCAACTGGCTTACTCTGGGTACCACATACGCGACGATGTATATGGCGCGGTACAATCTCTCTTTTGCCAACAAGTCTCTCTCGGACACGTTCGGTTGGGATAAGACGCAGATCGGCGCCATCATTTCCACGATGCTGACGATCTACGGCTTTTCGGCGTTATTCAACGGGCCGATTGCCGAACGCATCGGTGGGCGCAGGGCGATGCTCATCGGGGTATCCGGCGCCATCCTGGCCAATCTTGCCTTCGGCTTGGGAGCCTACCTCGGAATCCTCGGCACAGGCACGCTTCTGCTTGCCTACCTCTCCACCGTCTGGGCCATCAACGGTTATTTCCAGTCCTATAGCGCACTTTCGCTCATCAAGGTCAATTCGGCGTGGTTTCATGTGCGCGAACGCGGCGTTTTTTCCGCCATCTTCGGCTCTATGATCCAGAGCGGGCGCGCCCTCATTTTTTACATCGGGCCGATCGTGGTCACCGTGCTTCCATGGCAATGGGTGTTTTTTGTTCCCGCCGCATTCATGACCGTGATGGCGATCCTGACGTTTCTGTTTGTCCGGGATTCTCCGAACGATGCCGGCCATGAAGACTTCGACACCGCAGATGCATCCAGCGGGGATACGGAGAAGGTGGACCTCCGTTACCTTTTCAAGAAAGTCTTCACCAACCCAATTACCGTGACTATCGCCATTGCGGAGTTCTGCACTGGCCTCGTGCGCCACGGATTTGAGCAGTGGTTTCCGCGCTACATGCAGGAAGCGCAACACCTGGCGCTTACCTCCTCCCTGTTCAAGTCCGGATCGATGGCGGTGGTGGCGGCCGGAATCCTCGGCGCGTTCGCCGCCGGCACGGTTTCAGACTGGGTGTTTAAGTCGCGCCGACCGCCCGTGGCGTTTCTCGGCTATGCCCTGCAGATCGTCTCCCTGGCGATCATCTGGTGGGCTCCGGGCCTCGTCCTTATCATGGGCGCGTTCGTCGTGAACTCATTCGCCATCAGCATGGTGCATTCGATGCTTTCGGGCACTGCCTCGATGGATTTCGGGGGGAGAAAAGCTGCGGCCAGTGCCGCCGGCATGTTTGATGGCATGCAATACATTGGCGGCTCGGTGGTCGGTGTTGGCATGGGCTGGATGCTGGAACAATTCGGCTGGGGCGCGTGGGGACCGAGCATGATCGGCTTCTCTCTAATCGGCGCCCTTCTGATGCTGCGCCTGTGGCATGTAGTTCCCAGGGGCCGGGCAGCGCATTAGGCGCACCCCAAGTAGGCATCCGCAGGGATGCACCGCACGGGGCAGCCATACGGGGCGCACAGGTGTTGGCGCACCATCCGGGCATTTGCTCTCACCCCGGTTTTCCCTGCTCGTCTGCTCAGCGTTCTTCCGTGTCCTGCTGTTTTTTGCTGCCTGTCGTTCCTGCAGACCTGGGCCCGACAAACCCGCCTCAACGCAAGCAGGGATGACGGCGGCATCGAAGAACGCCTCACCTCGCGCAATCCCGTGCGCAACGCCCTGCAGACGATCAAGGGGAGGGATAGGAATAATGAGCTGTCGTTTTGGGTTTGATCCCTCCCGGCGCGCCTGCCTTCCAGCTTCTGATAAAAGGCCATTGTCAACTTGTGCCGCCTCTGGAGACCTTTCGCTGCCAGCGTAACACAAAACCAGCGTGCAGGATGCAGGATTTTGGTACACCTCCGGTCATTGTGCACGTGGCCGCCCTGGTGGTCTGTATGGCGGTCGTTCTGCCCGTCCTGACGAAGCGCGTGGGGCCGCTGATCGCTTTTTACGGCGGTCTCGCCGCCGGATTCCTTATCGCCTATGGATTCTGGGGAATCACCCTGTATCAGGAATATCAAAACCCGGTTTACCCCTATCTGAATAATATTTTTCGATCGCCCTATTATGACCTCCTGAACGCCATGGACGGCCGGTTCATGCCGCGCAACTGGCAGGAGACCCTGTTCTACCCCTTTTTCTTCACCAGGAAGAACCACCTGGCAGGCGAAATCGAGTTTCGTGATGCACGACTCGCCTATTGCTACGCCGCCACCCTTCTGCTGGCGGGATGGGCCCTGTTCCGCCTCATCCGGCGCTCCCGCGATCGGGCGGCATATGGCGCCGAGCGGCGGGAACATTGGTGCCTGTGGATGCTCACTCTTTTCTTTGTCATATCCTATGCGGCGTGGCAGCACATTTTTTCCGTGTACCGCTATTTGTCCGTCCTGGAGCTGCTCGCCCCGACTTTCCTGGCGCTGGCACTGTCCTACTTCTTCCGCAACCGAATACTGATCCTGGGCCTTTCCCTGCTGCTCAATCTGGCGATCGTCCTGAGCGTCACCCCGATCAATTACGGGAGGCAGGAGTTCGATGACGGTTTTCTCAAGGTGGAGATCCCGTCGATCCCGGACCTGGACAAGAGCGTCGTTTTGATGGTCGGGGATGAGGCCACTTCCTACATCATCCCTCGGTTTCCGGCGGGCACGCGGTTTGTGCGCGTATCCTCCAACTTCGTTTTTCCCGGGCGCAACGCGAAGCTTGACCAGCAGATTCGCGACATCCTGGCTCAATACGAAGTCACGCGGACTCTCCTGTACGTCGCCAACGCCGAAGAAATCGAGGTTGCGCGTCCTACCATCTCTTACTTCGGGGTGACCGTGGAGGACCGGCCATGCCGAGAGATACGATCGCGCACCGGGAACAAAGGCTATCTTTGCGGAGTGGTGCCGGTCCCGAAACCGGGAGACCGCGTCTACCCTGGCCACGAATGTGCCCCGGTTCCTGGATCGTAAAGGGGTAAAGCTGGAGGTCACACCACAGCAGGCGGTCGCGGGAACAGATACGCTTCAATATCGAGTGGTCGGCCTCCCTGCCAGAGCCATCGATATGCTCTACACCCTGGATGGCCAAGCGAT
>CAYGWQ010000152.1:0-12178 GCA_964353465.1 uncultured Acidobacteriota bacterium
AGGGGCGACAGAAAACGATTGAAAAGCAAAGGCTTCTGTCGCCCCTGGGGCTATACCGGATTTGTGTCCTATCCGGGGGCTTGCGCCCCCGGCTATTATCTGCCGCCGCGTCGCGGCTGATTCAGCAATTATCGATTGCCGTGGAGCGGCCGCGAGCCAGTTCTGAGACAGCCTCGCCGGACGGGGCTTGGAGTGCCGCAGCTCACTGAGCGCCGGCTGGCAGCCGGCGCCCACTGTACACCCCCGGCTGCCAGACGAGACCTACCCGTGGCCCCGGTTTGCGCCCGATTTTTCTGACGGATCAGCGGACGACTCAGCTCAGGCCGTACACCTCCCTGTAGGTCGCCTTCAGGAAGACCAGGCCTTCGCTGGCGAGCGCCTCCGGCGAATCGGCCAGCTTGCGCCAAATCGCCGTCAGCTTGGCGATACGCTCCATCTCCGGATCGAACGATTCGATCGTCACGCAGTCGTCGTAGCCGATTTCGCGCAGCGCCTGGAAGAATGGCTTCCAGGGTACGAGCCCGGAGCCTGGGATACCGCGCTGGTTCTCGCAGGCATGGACGTAACCCAGGCACCCGCGGGCGTCCCGCACCGCCTGAACGAAGTCGTCCTCCTCACGGATCATGTGGAAGGTGTCGAGGTGGACCTTGACGTTCGGCAGACCCACCGCGCGGATGAACTGCACCGCGTCGCGGGCGACGTTGATGAAGTGCGACTCGAAACGGTTCAGCGGCTCGATGCCGATGATGAGGTCAGAGCTCTGCCGGGCGTACTCGGCGACGTTGCGCGTCGACTCGACGCCCCACTTCCACTCGTCCGACGTGCGCATCCGTCCCGAGAGATAGCCCCAGCCGCAGTAGATCGCGCCGGCAAAGACCCGGGCGCCGGCCTCATTGCTCAGGTCAACAAGCCGCTTGGCGAGGTCGACGCCCTTCTGGCGCACGGCGCGATCGGGAGAGATCGTGTTGTTCTCGACCGGCATGCCAAAACCCGTGTTGATCCTGAGTCCCAGATCCTTTGCGGCTTGGCGCACCTTCGCAGCCGGGAAGTTGTCGACATCGAAGGGGACGATCTCCACCGCGTCGAACCCCATTCGCTTGCACTTGTCCAGCACGGGCAGGTCCTTCTCGACGAACGTCTCACGGAACAGGAGCGAGTGGATCCCAAAGATCATGATGTCCTCCTTCTCTCAACGGCGGGTGCGCGCATCGCTCGCGACACGTACGCCATCCCTCACATCAATTGTTCGTAATCCGAGACCAGGAGGTGGAGCGGCGGCTCGTCCTCCTCGACCGCGGGGAAGCGCCCAACAAGCTCAAGGAAACGGTTGTCATTGATGTCGTCGTTGACCGAGCTCACCTCGCCGGCCAGCACCGGGCCGCGGTCAGGTTGCGCGTAGAAGCGGTGATAGAGGCCCTGATAGAGGCAGATGCTCTCACCCGGTCGGAGCACCACGCGCTCGCCCGGACCGACGTTCCGGCGGCAACCGTCGATCCGGACCTCGATCGGCTTGTACACGGCGCCGCCGTCAGGTGTCGAGGCAAGAAGTTCGATCACCAGCTCACCGCCACCACGGTTGATGATGTCCTCCATCTTCGAGTGGTGGCAGTGCATCGGCGTCTCCTGGGCCTCGCCGACGATCATCACCTTCTCGGCGTACGGCTTCTTGTCCCGCCCCGGGTGGCCGTTGCGCAACGTGAAAAGCACGAGCCCGCGGCGCACAAAGTCCCCGCCGCCGAAGTCGGTGATGTCCCAACCCAACCGGTTCTCGATCACCTCCCCGCATTCGAGGCGGTGCGCGCACCAGTCGTCCGGCGACCACGCGGCCCAGACGGGCAGCCGGAACTGCATCCTCTCCAGGAACACCTTCGTTCCGCCCAGGATGGCGTTGATCTCGCTGCGTCTCATATGTCGTCTCCAGGCGGCTCCTGGCCTGTTGCCTTATATCATCCCCGTATCACGGCGGCGCGCAGATTCTCCATGCCTGCGGCCACCCCCTCGCTATCTCCGAAAATCGCCGTCCCGGCCACCAGGACATTCGCTCCCGCCGCAACGGCCAGCGGCGCCGTCACGGCATCGATCCCTCCGTCCACCTCGAGATCGCATCCGGGCTTGATCCGATCCATCATCTGGCGCACGCGCCGGATCTTCGGCAAAGTTGTGTGAAGGAAATGCTGATTCCCAAAACCCGGATTGACCGTCATGACCAGCACCTGCTCGACATCCGCCAGGACCTCTTCCAGCACCGCTGCCGGAGTTGCCGGATTGATGACCACGCCGGGGCGTTTGCCTAATGCCCGGATGCGCTGCAGAGTGCGGTGCAGATTGTTGTTCCCTTCCCAGTGGACGAGAAGCGAATCGGAGCCGGCCTGGGCAAACTCCTCGAGGAAGAAATCCGGATCGGAGATCATCAGGTGCGTCTCGATATGCAGGGATGTCACCGGTCTGATGGATTGGATGACCAGGGGCCCCATGGAGATATTCGGCACAAAATGCCCGTCCATGACATCCACGTGGATCCGATCCGCCCCGGCACGGCCGGCCGCGGCCACCTGTTCACCCAATCGGGTGAAGTCGGCTGCTAAAATCGATGGTGCAAGCTTCATGATACCCCCTTGAGCTTCTGATAGAGACGGATGAGATTGTTCGTGGAACTGTCGTGTCCGAGAACGGACGATGCCTGGCCTTCGAGCTCTGGAATAATGCGCTGGGCTAATACTTTGCCGAGTTCGACGCCCCATTGGTCGAACGGGTTGATACCCCAGATGACGCCCTGGGTGAAGACGCTGTGCTCATACACGGCGACGAGCGTCCCCAGCGCCTCCGGGGTCAGCCGTGCCATGAGAATCATGTTCGAAGGACGGTTGCCTTCAAAGACCCGGTGGGGCACGAGCCAATCCGGCGTACCTTCTGCCTTCACTTCCTCGGCTGTCTTGCCGAACGCGAGCGCTTCCGCCTGGGCAAAAACGTTTGCCAGAAGCTGGTCGTGGTGCCGGCCGAGAGGGTTCAGCGACTGGGCAAATGCGATGAAATCACAGGGAATGAGCCGGGTTCCCTGATGGATCAACTGGTAGAAGGAATGCTGGCCGTTGGTTCCCGGCTCGCCCCAATAGATGGGTCCGGTCCGGCACGCAACTTCGGCGCCATCGAGCGTGACGCGTTTACCGTTGCTCTCCATCGCCAGCTGCTGCAGATAAGCCGGGAATCTCTTCAGGTACTGCTCGTAGGGCAAGACTGCAACGGTCTCCGCTCCGAAGAAGTCGTTATGCCAGACCGACAGGAGGCCCATGAGTACGGGCAGGTTACGCGCAAACGGGGCCGTGCGGAAATGTTCGTCCATCCGGTGGAAACCGTGTAAAAGAGCGCGGAAGTTTTCCGGTCCAATGGCAAGCATCGTGGACAGGCCGATCGCCGAATCCATGGAATAACGCCCGCCGACCCAGTCCCAGAATTCGAACATGTTGGCCGTGTCAATGCCGAACTCGGACACTTTTGCGGCATCCGTCGAGACCGCGGCAAAATGCCGGGCCACCGCCGTCGCGTCGCCGCCGAACCCCCGGATACACCAGGCGCGCGCGGTTTGGGCGTTCGTCATCGTCTCGAGCGTCGTAAAGGTCTTCGAGGAGACGATGAACAGGGTTTCCGCAGGATCCAGATCGAGGACGGCTTCCACAAAGTCGGTGCCGTCGACATTGGAGACAAAGCGGAAGGTCATGGTGCGGTCGCTATACGCCTTAAGCGCCTCGTAGGCCATCACAGGCCCCAGGTCCGAGCCTCCGATGCCGATGTTGACTACGTTGCGGATGCGCTTTCCGGTGTGCCCCTTCCAGATGCCGCCGCGCACGCGATTGGAGAAGTCCGCCATCCGGTCGAACACCGCATGAACCTCGGGCACCACGTTCTCGCCGTCCACCATGATGGAAGCCCCTCTGGGGGCGCGCAGGGCTACATGCAGGACGGCACGGTTTTCCGTCACATTGATCTTTTCGCCGCCAAACATGGCGTCGATACTCTCCCGCAAACCGGATTCCTCCGCCAGCTGGAGGAGTAGGCGAAGGGTTTCGTCCGTAACCCGATTCTTGGAATAATCCAGGAAGAGACCCGCCGCCTCGGCAGTCATCCGCTCGCCGCGCCCGGGATCGTCCGCGAAAAGCTTCCGGAGGTGCAATTCCCCCATTGCCCTGTGGTGGTCTGCGAGCTCTTGCCATGCGGCACGGCTTTTGAGAGGCTTGATGGTACTTTTCATCACTGAGTCCCTTCCCCTGTTGTGCATTCCTTCGGACAGAGATGGGCATTATAAACCTGATAGGATTTTGAAACAAAATTGTCGGGAGCGGATTAATATAGTTAGCTGACGACCCGAAAAGGGGAGGCGGCCAACCGGTGAAGTGACCGGGCGGGATTTGTTAGGTACATGGAGTGTGAAAAAGGAGTCTAGGACATGAGAGGATATCAAAAAACTCTGGCGGCAATCAGCCTGGGGGTCCTGCTGATCGTCAGTGCTGTCGCTGTCGCCAACGCGCAAAACCTGAAACGGCTCGGGCAGGGTGGGGCGGCAGTGGCAATCAAGGAGAAGTTCAATGCTCGCATGTTCTTGCGGGGCCTCAACCTGACCGACCAGCAAAAGGAACAGGTTAAGAATATTCTGTCCAATCACAAGCCGGACATCAAAGCAGTCGCCCAGGAATCTTTACAGGCTCGTAAGGGCCTGCGTGAGGCTCTGGCAGGCGGGGCGGAACAGGAGGCCTTGAAAGTGGCTTATGATAAGGTTTCGGGCGCCGGATGGAATGCTTTGATGTTGCGCAACCAGATTGGATCGGAGATCAAGCAGATCCTGACGCCTGAGCAGCAGGAGCTCCTTCAGAAGCGGCAGCAGAACCTCAAAAAGCTCGGCCGGAAAATCATCGAAAACCGCCGCATCAAAAAGCTCCTTATTTAGTTACTGTCGCGAAATTCGCTCCGCACTTTAATCTAGCCCCGCAGGGGCGAAAAGAGAATAGCCCCGGGCGCAAGCCCGGGGTTAGACCGGAAAGCAGCGCGGAGCCCTGGAGGGGCGACAGGAAAAGGTTGCGGACAAAGATCTTGCGCCCCTACCAGGGCTCCTCCAATGCAACATCCTATCCGGGGGCTTGCGCCCCCGGCTATTGTCTCTTTGCCCCTCCGGGGCTGCGTTGCGAGGGCTCGAACGCCATTTCGCGACAGTAACTATTTAAGCTCTACCGGACCTGGGGCCGGGACGCACACACCCGGCCCCGGGCTCCGCGGGCACGCAAGCTCAAATGACAAGCTGCCGATACCCCTCGGGCCATTTTTAAACCACGAAATACACGAAAGGTGTGAACCAGGACATAAAGGAGTGATGGGATAATTTCGCCCTCTTGACGTGGAGCCCGATCCGCCGCTCGGTTTTCGTGTATTTCGTGTATTTCGTGGTTTCAGAAAGTGTATTTTACTGCGATCTCGATTTCCCGGGCGCGATCGGCGTTGGAGATCTTTCCGAAGGTGGACGTTCCCAATGTTGTCCCGGGATTATCGAAGTTCGTGTGATTGAGGGCGTTGAACAGCTGCACGCGCAGCTCAAACATGTTCCCTTCCCGGGTCACCTGCGTCCGTTTGATGAAGCTGATGTTCCACTCTTGCCTGCGCGGGCCTACCAGAATGTTTCTGCCACAATTGCCGAAGCCGTATTTCGCCGGCGCCACGAACGCCGCGGTATCGAACCAGCCATTGATGGAGCGTTGGTCTGCGGGAAGGTTGCCCGAGGCGATCCGGTCCGGCCGGTCACCCCGGACGCCGTCGTTATTGGGATCTCCTGCCAATTTCGGGTTGAAGAGAGATCCGCTTTGGATGGAGGTAATGCCCGAAATCCTCCACCCTTCGAACAAACCGCGCAACCTGCCCGCCCAGGCCGTTGAGAGCGCCCGGTCGCGGCCGATGGGCAAATCCAGGATGTAAATCAGGCTGAACTCATGGGGCGCGTGATTGCTCGGCGCCCATTCCGCGCGGAGGTCCCTCGGATTGTTGGGGTCGCTGGAACCGATGGAGCTGAATGAGCGGCTCCACTGATAGCTTGCCTCGATCGAGAAACCCCTGGACATTCGTTTGCGGAGACTCGCCTCCACCGCATGACCTGAAGCGGACCCGCCCGAGGTGAGGATGCTGAAACGGCCGTAATCCGGATTGGGCCGCCGGTCCTGGAGTTTGCCGTCCCCCGGCGTAGGAACATTCGCCACGATGAACCGACTGGTGCCGACCGTTCGTTCTCCCCAATACGCAACCTCGATATTCCATCTGGGGAAGATCTCGTTCTCTACCGAGAGCTGCCATTCCTGGGAAAGCGCATTCCTCATGCGCGGTTCGGCACCCCAGATCCGCAATTCCACAGGGACGGCGGTGGCGAAGGGATTGCTGAGACTGAGTTCCGGTTGTTCATCCGACGCTTCGGCTCTCTCCGTGTAATAGTCCGGATAACTGCGACCCAGGACCTCGAAGGACTCGTCCATGTCACGCGATTCGTGAGAGATCGCATAGCTTGCCCGGACTACGAAGCGGTTGTCGCCGCGCGGGCTATAGGCTATTCCCATCTCCGGTTGCCAGTCATTGCGGTCCGGGAACACCGCATACCCGCTCTTGAGCCCGGCCAGCGCCGTCTGGGCAGCCTGGGCGCTCCCAACCTTCACGATGGTTCCGGACTGCGGCGGTTCAAAGAGCAGCGGGACAAAGGCATGAACATTGTCATGCCTGGAGTGTGCGAAGGGCTCGTAGTCGTATGACAAGGAGGCAGACACGCTTAATTTCCGGTTGATCTTCCATTGATCAGCAACGTAGGCCCTCACACTGGTGCGGCGCACATCCGCCCGGTCTGAGCCTACGCCACGCTCCGCCAGGTTCGGAATTCCCAGGAGGAAATCGGCGAACGCGTCCCCGATATCAACCCTTTCGCCGGTGATGTCATCCCTTTCCCCGGTATAGTAGCCATCCACGGCGAAGCTGCCTCTGCGCAATCCCCCGGTGCGGTCGTTGTTGATCTGACCTTTCTGGAATTCCGCCCCGAATTCGAGTTCGTGGCTTTTGCGCGCATAGGTGAAACCCACTTCAAAGCCATATTCATTAAGGTAGGATGCCGTAGGGGAGTTTCCCGATCCGATCTCCGCGTAATCGGAGAGGTCAAAGTCCGGGTATCCCTCATCCAGGTCATCCAGAGCGCTGACACCCGCTATGCCCAGAGAGGCCAGAAGCCCTTTCTGCCCCGCCTGCGGCGCCAGCTCTGTCTGGGCTTCCCTTGTGAAATCAAACCGAAATGAGGCGACGAGATTGGAACTGAGGTCGCGATTGTATTCCAACGTGAAGTCCTGTTCCCTGCCGCGGGAACTCATGCCGAATGCGGGCAGCGGATTGACCTCAAAACTGTTGCTGTTGCGCAAGGTGTAGTTTGCAAAGAGCTTTGAATCCTCGCCAATCCTGTAGTCGGCTCGTGCGGTAATCTCGTCATGGTTGTCAATCTGCGGTTGATTGTTCACGTAATTCCGGTGCGGATCGCTCCGGTTGGGATCCGGAATGGTTGCCAGAATCTTAACGGCAGTCGGGTGCAACATGGACTCAGGGATCCGGTTATTGGTGAACGGCTGTCCCGTCCACGGATTGAACAGCTGTTTCGTGAGGCTGCTGAAGTCGCCCTGCTTCATTTCCCTCGTAGGGACGAGAGACACGAGCGTGGACCCTTGATGGATCCGCAGGCCGTCGTAGGTGGTGAAGAGGGCGAGATTTTTCGTAACAAAAAAGCCGAAGGTGCCGCCGAACTGATTTCTCTTGTACTCGGGGAGCGGCTGTCCGGCCTCGTCGAAGAAATTGGGCGCATCGAAATTATCGTTTCGGTGATATTCGTAGACCGAGCCGTAGAACCTTGCTCGTTTCCTGGCGGCAAAAGGATTAATGATCACCTGGATCGGCTGCGAACCCTTGCTTTGAACACCGGAGATGCGCTTGCTCAAGTCGATTTCGAACTCGTCTATCTTTGCCAGCTGCGGATCGTTCTGCAGCGTCGTCTGCGACTGAGCTTCTGCCGCCTTTTTCCTGTCCGCGGCACCGCTGGTTTGCGTCTTGACCTGCGATGTTTGCGCCGTGGTCTGAGCGGCAGCCACAGCGCAGGAAAGTGCCAGCACCGCAGCAGCAAGGGCCGGCAGGCGACGGTTTGATGCTGGATTCCACACTTTCGATTCCTCCCAGCCCGCCATCGGGCTAAAAGACTACCTGGCCGTTGATCGTCATATCCTTTACAGCGAATCGCGCGCGCAGGCGCGGGCTCGCAGTCGGGACATCCAGCAGCTCGAAGCTCACAGTCTTGCTCGTCCTCGATACCAGCGGCGTTCCTTGGTATTGCCGGGGAAAAACAAACTTGGCGCCTATCCCTTCATCGCGCGGGGCGAAATAAGTATGAATGCGCACCTGCGAGAACTGTTCGGTTGACAGGAAAGCCTTGGTCTTCAGCGTCTCCGGAGTCTGCCGCTCGAAGAACCGCCGCACATTGCTCTCCTGATTGGGATCGTTCGACCGGAAGCCGACAGTCACCACAATCCAGTCGCTGAAGCCGGAAAGCAAGTCCGCGGCAACTGACTCGTCGAACCGGCGCTTCTCCTCGGCCGCCCAGCCGTCATAGCCGTATTGGATCTGCTGGATGCGGAGCAGCGCCTGGCGGATGGGCGGGGCAGAGAAAAACCGGACATAGAATGTATTGAAAATCTCCTTCTCGCCGCTCTCGCCGCTCCCGTAGCCACTTTCGACGCGTGTGAAGGTCTCCTGCCGCGCCCAGGGGGATGAATTCAGCATCTGAATCGCGTCCGCCAGCGGCGACTTTCCCGTTACCTCCTGAAAGGCAAACGCGCCGATCGTCAGAGCGAAAAATCCTAAAAAGCGAATCGTAGATCTCACTAGTCGCACTCCATCTTTGCCTGCCGTACCCATAATGCCCCTGCTGGAAATCATCCTGACCGTACCGGAGAACTCTATTGCCTCAGTCTGAAAAACTGCTGAAAAGAACCATTAATTCTTCAACATGAACCAAAAGCGAGATCCGCTTCCGGGCGCGCTTTCGACTCGGACCATGGAACCATGGGCCCGGGCGATCATCTGCGCGATGGATAACCCGAGGCCGGCGCCTGTACTCTCGCCTTGGGATGATTCCGCCCGGTAGAAACGTTCGAAAATATGAGGAAGAGCCGCCGCCGTGATGCCGCACCCCGTATCCTGAACCGCAACCGTGATTTCTTTTGGACTGCCGGCAGTTGACACTTCAACGGATCCCCCTGAAGGAGTGAATTTGAGAGCATTATCCACCAGAATCCGAAGCAGCCGCCGCATTCCCGGTTCATGCGCCGGGGCTAATGCCGGGGTTGAAAGAAGGTCGGCGCGCAGCTGAATGCCCCTGGATTCCGCCAATGCGCGGTTCTCCTGCACAACTTCGGCGACGATACGGTTTACATCAAGCGGAGCGAGAGGCATTTCCAGGGAGTTCGCATCGGCGGCTGCCAGGGAGAGCAGATCGTCGGTGAGGGTGGTCATGCGTTTCGCTTCGCTGTCTATCTGGCTGAGCGCTTCCCGGTACTCCTGGGGATCACGCTGCCTGCGGAGGGCCAGTTCCGCGGTGGCACGGATCAGGCTCAGCGGAGTCCGCAACTCGTGGGACGCATCGGCGGTAAATCGCCGCGTGCGTTCCACCGCCGACTCGAGGCGGGCGAGCACTTCGTTCCAGGTTTCCGACATGCGTTGCAGCTCGTCGCCGGTTTGCGGCACGGTGAGGCGCTTCGACAGGTTTTGCACCGTGATCGATCTGGCAACCCTGGTGATTTCATCCACCGGCGCCAGCGCCCGGCGGCTGATCCACCACCCTCCCAGGCATGCTGCGGCCAGAACTCCGGGAATCATCATCAGGAGGAGACGGCGAAAATCGCGCAGCGCCGCCTGGACTTCATCGAGGGGACCTGCTATCAGGAGATCGAAAGATCTGCTCTTGCAGTCGATCCGCTCCATGAGGATGCGAAAGGGATTCCTGTCGCGATAGATGGTCCGGAATACCGGGCCGTTGGACGTCCGGTCGGGAGACAGGAATGGCGGATTTGCGGATGCAAAAACCTCTTGGCCGGTGTCTATCCGGAGCTGGATCAAGGAGCGGGTGGGGACTTCCTTGAGGTACTCCGCGATTTCCTCCCGGAGATGATCGAGGTCGGCAAAGGTCTCCTCCGAGTCAAGCAGTATCCCCAGGCCTTCCGCCGTCTGGGCCAGGCGCAGGTCAATTCCCGAGATCAAATGTTGCTGAAGGGCGAGCCACATCCCATATGCAAACAGCACCAGTCCCAGGAGCAAGACCGCCGAGTACCATAGAGTAAGCCTGAGCCGTATCGATAGCCTGAGCATCAGGACTCCAATCGGAGGGCGTATCCCACGCCCCGAATCGTCTGAATGAGCGTAGGTTCGGCGGGAAACTCGACTTTTCCCCTGAGCAGACGCATGAATGCATCGAGCGTGTTATTCTCAATATCGGCGCCGACTCCCCACACTCCCTCAATGAGGGCATCGCGACTCACTACGCGCCCTGCATGTTTCAATAGCATTTCGAGGATCGCGAACTCGGTGCGCGTCAGACTGATGACACGGCTCCCGCGCCTGACTTCACGGCTTGCCGGATCGAGCGTCAAATCGGCAACCTGCAGATAAACCGGCCGCGGGATGGGGCCGCGCCTTGCCACGGCGCGGACGCGGGCGAACAGCTCTTCGATCGGGAACGGTTTCGTCAAATAGTCGTCCGCACCCGCATCCAGTCCCTCAACAACGTCCCGGGTGGCATCCCTGGCAGTGAGCATCAGGACGGGGGTCTGATTCTTGCCGGCCCGCAACCGCCGGGCGACGGCAAACCCGTCAAGGCGGGGGAGCATGACATCCAGGATGATCAGGTCGAAGGCAAAGCTCGAGGCCAGGTCGAGCGCCTCATAACCATCGCCGGCTACAGAGACAGCGTGCCCCTCCTCGATGAGCCCTCGTGTGAGGAGCTCAGCCATCCTCCGCTCATCTTCAACCACCAGAATCCGCATGGTCACCCATATACCATCCTAAACCGTAAACCTGAAAATCTCATGTAAAGAAAAACGGCAGTCGCGGCTGTTGCGAGCGAACCACGAAGACCTCAAGGGCCTCAAAGAACAAAGAATCCGCTTCGAGGGAGGAATAAATAGACCATCGGATGATCGCTCCTCTTTCTTTGAGGTCTTTGGGGTCTTAGTGGTTCGTTTATTAAGGCGAGGGCTGCGCTTCAGGCCACGGAAGCCATTGCGGCCCGCCCGAGACATTAGTTTTGGTAGAAGATCAGCGTGCGCGCGGGGATTGCCGAGCGATTGATCCCGTCGCCGCTGACGATGCGTCCGTCGGGAAAACGATAATACGTGGAGGGGTAATTCCATTTTCTGCCCGCGATGCCGGATGGCGGCCTGCTGCTCTTCACATAGCCACCGTAAACATACCCTACCAACACGCGTGTTCCGGAAGGCAGGCGATCCAACAGCGTTCGCGTGGTCCGGCCATTCTTGAGTTCGCTGCCGGTCCTGACCAGTCCATCCGGGAAGAAATAGATGGTGGTCGCCTTGTCGTAGGCAGCGCCGGCCAGTTCAGGAGCGGTATTGCCGTCCTTGCCGATCTCCAGAAAGCCTTCCATGGACGGTTCGTCTGCGCCTTCGGCCACCAGCACGCGCGTGCCGGGCGGGATCTTGTTCCATTCGCGAATCTGGTCGCCGTGCAACCGCCGGCCGTCGGGAAAAACATACGTGGTGTCAGGGCTGTCGTAGCGCTCCCGTGCAATGTCCCATGCCGTCCATCCATTGCTGATCATGTCCGATTGAGCGGGGATCTGGGCTGCGGAAGCCTGCCCCCGTGCTGTCCCATTCGCGGCTGTGACAACCGCTCCGCCCGCATAGAGGAAGCGATAGAGCCGGGTGTCGGCAACCACCAACCGGCCGGCATCCACATCCATGTCACGGGCGGGCTTGGACGAGAGTCCGAGTTTCTGCCGAACATCGGCCCGTGCGAAGATCATGCCGCATCTCTTGCGCCCGCGGTGATAGTTGTGATGAAACCGGTTCGGGCGCCCGTAGGCAACCATGGAATGCGTGAGCACATTCTTGTCGGAAATATG
>CAYGWQ010000153.1:0-12153 GCA_964353465.1 uncultured Acidobacteriota bacterium
CCGTGAGGCCGGGGTGTTCAGCCATTTAATGTGAGCGCCGAAGGTGCGGCACAATATCTGTGCCGGTCCTTCGGACCTCTATTCCTTGGCTTACGCAACCCCGCCCTCACGGGCGGGGCTATTCTCTGCCGGCGCTTCGCGCCTCCCAAAGCAGAATGGTGTCCGCAGATGTTGCTTTAGGATTGCGGCTATGTTGGGGGGCGGAGCCTCCCCCTCGCGTTGGAACGAGGGGGAGGTGGTAGGTACTTAGCGGGTATAAACCAGGGAGAAGGTCATCATGTGCATCTTGTAATTTTTGAAACCGAAATTCTTCTCGCTGTAACCGAAATACTGCCAGGAGGGCTTGAATGCCAGGCCGCCCACCAGTGGGATCAACAGGGATGCGTAAGGCTGGTGGAACTCGAGCTGGTTGCTTCCCCGGCTGATGATTCCGCGGTAACCGAATTCCACCTTTGAGCCCCGGTAGAGGCCCACGCCCATGCTGCCGCCGAATCCGGAGATGCGCTCGTCGAAGATGGAGCGGTCCGTCCGGAAATTCTGGGGTATCACGTACAAGATGGAGGAATAGAGATCTGAGCGCGAGTAGTCGGCGCTGAGGCTTATCCTTTCGTTCGGCTGCCAGTTTATGCCGCCTGAAAAGTTCCAGTCATGGGACCGGTAGTCGATGTCCAGGGCGTCATTGAGATTGCGTCGGACCGCAAGCCTGCCGTTGAAGCTGAAACCCTTCCAGGCGCCGAACCGCCAGTCCAGGTTGTACTGGTCGTAGTCGAACAGATCGGTCCGGGTAAGGGCCTGGTTGGACTGGGTGTTCTCGTAATCGAGCCCGAAGCGTACCTTGGTGCTCGGGCGGTAGACAAAGCCGAAGATTGCGGTCTGCCCCGACATGTCGGATTCCGTCACGTTCTCGGAATCATCATTCTTCACATTTGTGAACGTGTAGCGATGCCCTGCACGGAGCGATAAGCCGTGGGCGATGTCGAGCTCAAACTCCGCCTGATTGCGCACCTGGTTGTAAACGAACTCGGTGCCCAGCATCTTGTTCACGGTAACGCTGGTTTTCGTGCCGCCGCCCAGGAGCGAGACGGCATCGATGTAGAAAGTGGACAGCAACGCGTCACCGGAGACGTGATAGTCAAGTGTGTCGACCGTATCCGTCAGGGTGAGGCGCGAGAATGGAGAGTACTCGATCAGGAATGAGCCGTTGTGATTGGGTTTCTTGGCCCGCCCGCTGAAGGTATCGTTGGCAGCTCCGTACGAAAGCAAATCCTCGATCGAAAACAGCGTCCCTTTTCTTTGTTCGCCCAGGGTGGTTTCGTTGTCTCCCATCGTGTACATGTAGCGGCCGATCATGCGCAGGTTCTCAAAAGGAGCGTACTTGGCGAGGATCCTGGTGGTCGGCAGCTTCAAACGCCCGTTCTGAAGGGTGCTGAGCGAAGTGAGAGTGACATCCTGGCCGAAGAAGGGGAGAGTTCCCTGATTGCCGCCAGGCTGTCCGGCATCGTTGAATGTGGTCCGGTTTTTCAACAGCCGGTAGCCTTCCTCGATCGTCAGATTAAGATTGGAAAGATTGAATTGGACGCCGCCGCGGATCTCGTCGGCTGTGTAGTCCCACTGAGTTTTCAGCAGGAACTGGTCACCAGTCATACCGACCGTAGTGAAACCCGGGCCGGAGCCCGTGTTGCGGGAGTACCCTACGAACGGGACGATCTTATGGTTGGGGAAGAGCCGCAACTCAAAGTCGGACATCCGGTAGTTGACGTCCAGATTGTGCTGAGGAAACAATTTCCCCTGGCCCAGGAGCGGGTTGGCAAAGCTGGAGACATAATTGAAATAGTTCATGTCCCGGTAACTTGCCCGGAACTGGTAGACATCCATGCGGCTTATGTTCAACCGCACTGTGTCGTAAGGATCTCCAATGTTATTGACCGACAGATCCAGTCTGTCAAACATCCCTGTGCCCGGCGCAGAACGCATGGTCAGATAGGAATTGAACAGCCGGGTTCCCTCAAACAGGTTCACCTGGCTCCGGTACATCTGCTCGTTACCGTCAATCGCGGAAGTCCAGCGATAGCCCACCTCGAAGGAGGTGCGCACATCGTAGGTCCCGAGCTTAAATCCCTCGGCGGGAGTTGCTGGCGGCTGGGATGCCGGCTTAGCCTGGGCGGCCTGCTTGTCGGATGCGGAGTCCGCATCCGCAGCGGTGCCGGCGTTTGCCGCACTCGCCGTTCCCGCTGGATTTGATTGAGCCGGAAGAGTGTGCATCATTCCGGCCATCAGAACCAGCGCAAGCGCGGCAAGCCCGACGAGAACGAATCTGGAACGGATCGGCTTGCAAAGACGAACATTCGTATTCATTAGCTCTTGCCTCCGGTTCTATTTCATAAACAAACGATCGAAATTGGAGCCATGGATCATCACATGGCAGGTGGTGCAATTTCGATACGTCGGGCTGTTCAGGTTATGGAACGATGGCGGCACCGACGTGAGGACGCTCTTGGACGCCCGGTTGGTCGAGTGGCATTCCAGGCACAAGGAGGTCACGCTGGCGCGCACCAGCATCTTGGTGTTGTTGGAGCCGTGGGACTCATGGCAACCCTGGCATCCGCGCAGATTGATTGCGGGATGCTCGAAGACGAACGGCCCCTGTTTTTCGGTGTGGCAGCGGACGCAGATCTCTTCTCCGGCGAAGCTGGAGCGCATCTGCCGGCGATCGATGCCGCTGTGGGGCTGATGACAATCGGTGCATTCCATCGCCTTTTCCATCACCCTGTGATGGTATGGCTTCGAGAACTCCGTTTTTTGCTGGGTGTGGCAACGGATGCACAGGTTGGTGGCACGATCTTTCAGCGAGCGTGTCAGTACCGCCGGCTTGTGGACGCTGTGGCACGCGGCGCAGTCCAATCCCTGCTTGGCATGCGCGCTGGCGGTGTAGCCGGAGACTTCATGATCTTTCTTGTGGCAGGCCAGGCACTGCTGGCTGTAGGTTTTAGCCGCTGTGCCTTTGAACCCGATAATTTTCGCTACATCACCCCCGCCTTCGATGTGAGCTTTGCCGGGGCCATGGCAGGACTCGCAAGGATTCTCGACCTTGAGCTTCGCGCTCTTCTCGAGAGTCGCGTGCGTATTCCTGTCAAAAGCCTTGACCACCTCCTCGTGACAGGCGGCGCAGTCTTGCGGGGCGGTTTCAGCCTTTTGGGGCTGGGCCCCGGCCAGCAACCCGTTGGGGTTGCCGGCCAGAACCCAGATTGTCAGGGCTGCCACGAAAGCCACGAGCAGGGTTTTAGCACTACGAGTTAGTGTCATGTTGGCCTCTATCGAGCGTGTGATTTGCCCACTGCGAAATCCGCGCTCTCTTTGTGGCATACCTCGCAAGACTCAACCTGCATGGTGCCAAACGTGGTGGTGTTGATAAACGCATGGGCTGCCGTCGAAACGGAGTCGTGGCATCCCAGGCAAGCGGCCGCTATCGGCAGTGTCGGGCTCCAGTAGTTCTTCGGTGTCACTGTCGCCACCGTGCCTGCGGGCGTCGGAACCGTGTAGGTGTTGCCGACGTGGCATGCAACGCAATTCCGCCGGTCTCCAGGATAGAGAACTTCCTTGAAGCTCGTACCTCCAAGGACATAGTCGCCAGTGAGCTCTTCCCCGGTATGAATCTTATGAGTCATCCACTGCATCGAAAATGATTCTGCGGCGGCGCCGGTTCCGGCGGTGCGCGACGGGTTGTGGCATACGACGCAGGCTTCGATCGTGTTCCGGTTGCTGCCGTGCAGCTGCAGCTTTTCGTGGCACTTGTTGCAGTTTGCCAGAGAAACAACCGTACGCCGCGGAGTAACCGTGGTTCCGGTTACGGCAAAATAGTTCACCACGTTGTCCAGGGCATCGCGCTGCGACAGGGTGGCTGTCGGATCTCCGCCCATGATGAGCGTGGCGTTGAGCCGTCCTTCCAACTCCAGCGCCCAAGTCCCGGAGGCGGTCGCCGGAATGGCAGCCTTGAATGTGTACGTTGCGACTCCGTTTGCGAAGGTCGCGCCTGTGATCGTCTCGTTGATGGGCGCCATGTTGTAGTCAATGGTCGGACCCACAAAATTGGCTCTCAGTTGTCCGGTAGTCCCGCTGAATCTCGCCGGATCAATGGCGTTCCCGTTCCGATCTTTGATTGTGAACACGATGGTCGGTTTTTGCCCCGGGCCGGTATTGGTGAGGCTTTGGACCGTGAGTTTGGGGAGCAGCAGCTGTTTTGATTTGTACGGCACGGTGTGGGCGCCGACAACCGATGCGTCAAACTCGAACTGGCCTTCCGGTTGATGGCAGGAAGCGCACTGCGAGTTGTCGGCCGGACCGGCAACATGGTTCTCGCCGGTGGCAAAATCGAGGTTATCGTGGCATGAACCGCACGCCTCGGCGCTCGGGAAGAGCTTCCAGGCATTGACCTGCTGCTTCGGGTCCGGGGATCCAACCGGAGCCTTGTGGCAACTTTCGCAGTTGCGGATGTCCATCGGGTACGAGATGTGGGAAAAGTCGTTCACCGACTGGGCGTTGCCAATAATGATGTAAGGCTTGCCCCCGAGTACGCTCGGCAATGAAGAGCTTCTGTGGATCTTGTGAATCAGCACCTTCATGTCCTGCGATTCCCCGGTGTCGGGATCGATCGTCTGGGGCGTATGGCACAGAATGCAGATCTTCACTTCGCGCCTGCCGGTCTCGCCGTGCAGCGCAAGCGGATCGTGGCACTGGTTGCAGCTTGCCGTAAGGGCGATGTCGTGAATCTGGGTCACGGGCGATCCGTTCGGCACAAAGTCCTTCGTCGGATTCCCCACGTAAAAGCTCAGGCCCCACTCCCTCAGGTCTCGCCGGCCGTAAATGCCCAGCGTGTGCGTGCGGGCGGTATCGTAATTTGCCGGCAGGGTAGTGGCGAAGCGGTAGGTGTAGACACCGCCGCCCACCTCAGTCCAAGTCCCGCCCGAATCGGTCCCGGCCTGGACAGCCTTTACACCGGGATTCGGGCTGTTTGCCGGGGTAGTCACCGAACGCGTGGTGTACGCGACGTAATCGGTGACTTCGCCAGCCTTGCTCGCCGGCAGGTAGGCCAGGATGAAGCTCGAGCTGATCGCGCCTGGCGTCAAGATGCCCAGCCGATCCAAAGGCTGATCCAAATTGTCCGTATATTTCACGGTCACGACCGGCCTGCGGTCGGCAGGAATCGTGATGTCCTGAATGATGATCTTGAGTCCGGGGCGGATGTAACTGGCCTCGGCCTCAGAAATATAGGATTCTTTCTGAAGAGCCGCGATGATCTGGTCTTCGCTCGTTTCCTCAACCAGAGCGGCAATTCCAAATGCAGCGGCCATGAAGAACAGCACCAACAAAATCGCCATCTTCGAGGCCTTTGTCCTCATTCTCATAATGCCTCCAAAAAATCGCCCGTTGACAGTACAACCCTGAATAAACGCAGAAGCGTCTGATAACCGTAAGCAATTTTCTTGCCTAAGCGTAAAATATTTCAACACTGATGTAAATTTCAGCAGTTACGAATGTTGCAGCCTTATACACAGTGTTTGGGAGCGGAACTATGGAGTTCTCGGTGGGTTATATCCCACAGATATGGGCGTAACCTCTCGGCAACCCCCGATACAACCCTTTTCCCGCCTTACAGAAAACCCCCGAAGTGCAACAGGAACCAGTGGAGGAAAGCTCAACCTCCAGGGGTCTCGAATCTGATGCTACAGGATAAATCGTAAACTGCCGGCTGCCAATTTTCAATGGCTAAATTGATGCCAAATGTGGTTTTTTATAAAAAGGCATCGTTGAAAAACTAGGCAAAACCCTGATTTTTAACCTGGTAGCCCCCCCCGGGTTTGTCCGCCCCCTTGCTCCAAGGTCGACTTGAGACCGGATTTCAGTGGATTCTGTCGCGAACATGTCGACCTCAGACCTCCGACCTCAGACCAGAGGAGATTGAGCAGAGTCGCCATGCTGCCTGCGCAGAAGTAGCGAGAACAGAAAACAGGAGACGGAAAGGATCCAGCCGGCGGAACAGATGCCGGCTCCGGGGCGCAAAAAGCTGTTCCGAACTTGGCGTCTTTGCGCCTTGGAAGCTGTGAATAAATTGCCCGAGGCGAGGAGGAGACAGGAGACAGAAGTTAGAAGAAAGGCCTTCCAGTGGATCGGCACGTAGCGCCGTAAGGTATTCCTTGGATTGGGCTTGCATTATTCACTCCACCATGGGATTGCTCTTGATGCATTCTGACTCCTGACTCCTGTCTCCTGTCTTCTTTCATACTTGGCCAATTTATTCACAGCCTCCAAGCCTCCAAGACGCCACGTTGAGGTCATTTTCATGCGTGCGGGTGCAGCACAGGCACATGATAAACTGCTCCCGATCCCGGCAGTATTTATTTAACCAAGATTTCATGCAACGTTAATAAAACCTTGATCTCCGATTAATACTCTTCCACACCGGGAGAAGGCACTCCTTTACGCGATGATAAAGTCCTGTATTGACATTACTTAGTCAGACAATCCGGCATCCGTGAATTCATCAGGTTGAGGCACGAGGCATCTGCGCATGAAGATAAAAATCCACCATCCGAGGGCAGCTGCCGTTGCCCTGCTGGCAGGTTCGCTGCTGAGCTGGGCTTCGGTCGATGTCCTGGCACTGCAACAGGGGGGAAACCGAGGCCAAACCGAGCCGGGATCGAAATGCGAACGTGGCGGCCGGGCGGATCCATGGGTGCGCACGATGGAGGTGGCGCTATTGGAGGCACGGGTGGAAAAGCTGAACCGGCAGGTCGAAGATCTGAGCCGTCTGGTTGGGGATCTTCTGGCGCAGCGCAGCTCGGGTGACATGACGGCAAAGGCTATGGGGCCGGCGGCGGACGCGGCCGCGCGGGAAAGCTTGATGGGCGCCCAGCCGGTAAAGCCGAGCCCTTTGCCTCCGGAGAGACTGTCTGCCGGCAGGAGTGAGGCCGGCATCCCGATCGAGGCTGGCGCCGCCCAGGACCGGCAGGTACCGGCAGGGACTGCGCCAAAGGTTATGGCCGGACCGTTCCGCTTCGGCGGCGATTTCCGGCTCAGGCTTGACGGTATCATTCGCCCAGCCTATAACTCGGCGCCGCCCGGCCAGCCGTCGCTGCCGCATGTACAGAATATCCGCGGACGCTATCGCTTTCGGTTCAACATCGATACAGAACTCACTACTTACTTGTCGTTTCACGGACAGCTGGCGACCGGCCCGGTGAATAATCCGCTAACGCTGGACCAGGATTTTTCGGCCACGACTGCCCGTCATCCGTTCATGGTGAATGAAGCCTGGGTGGACTTTCATCCTCGGAAAAACATATTTTTTCAGGGAGGCAGGGTCCAGGAGGTTTTTGCCGACAACCTGCGATTCCTCTTTGATGACGATCTTGCCTTGAACGGCTTCAACCAGCGCATTGCCCATAATCTCAAGCGACCTGTGGCGGGCATCAAGCGCATCGAGTGGCGCAGCGGCCAGTACATCCTCAGCAATCCGGACATCGCGATTGTGACGCTCGGGAATCTCGGGCCGACGGGCGCGGTGACCGGCTCAACCGGACGTGCGGCACAACTGTTCCACCAAGGCCTGCTTCTGGATCAAGGGCTGTCAGGCCGTATCACGCAGCAGTTTGGGGTGGACATCCAGGTTTATCGGAATCCGAATCAGATCCAGTTCGCCTCGACAGCAGCAGGAGTCCCCATCATCGTTCAAAACGCCCTCGGGATTACCCTGTCCGGGCCGATCAAGGGAACAGGGAATGCCACCACGACGCCCGGCGGCTCGATCTACACGGCGCCGAGTTTCCAGGTTGCCCGCCTTGGCTACCGGTTCGATCTGGCCGGCCTGAAATCGGCGCGCCAGGACTATCCGCTGACCGTGAATCTGCAGGTGGCGCGCAATGTGGGGACGGGCGTGCCGGAGCGTGATGCCCTGCTGGCGAATATCAAAATCGGCAGGATCAGAGGGCGCTGGGACCACTCGTTCCTGTATATGTTTGCCATCAAGGGCGCCAATTCCATGATTTCGCAGCTGACGGACGACGACCTGGGCACATCGTCGGGAGTGAACATCCGTTCCCATTTTTTCCGGTTTGATATCGGGATTGCCAAGGGGATCCAGATCCAGAACCTGTTTTTCATGCAGAATCAGCTGCGCAACTCCGGGCAATACCCCGGCTTTTTTGTCCCGCTGGGCGCATATGCGCCTCGCCAATACCGTTTTCAGGAGCAGATCGTTTTCAGTTTCTAGTATCGACACAAAAGGCTGATTCTCTTCTTAACCAATTCTTTACCCAAAAATCGTACCATCCTTACAGAGCCCGCGGAAAATATACTGTTTTCTGAGGAGGAATGGATGAGGAAAGCGTCAACATTATGGATTCTCTTGGCCGGGATTGCTCTTCTTGCCACCGCTGGTTGCGGCGGCGGATCGGGTGACGGCTCGCGGCACAAGCCTGTAACCATCAAAGGCTCCGACACCATGGTCATCCTCGCGCAGAGATGGGCAGAGACCTATATGACCGAAAATCCGGGTTTCACCATCCAGGTGACCGGGGGAGGGTCCGGCACAGGGATTGCGGCTCTGATCAGCGGCGGCACGGACATCTGCAATGCATCGCGCCCCATGAAAGACAGCGAAAAGAAACTGGTCAAGAACCGGCATGGCAAAGAGGTGCAGGAGATTCCGGTGGCACTGGACGGAGTTGCAATCTATGTGCACCAGTCTTCGGCGGTTCAATTCCTGACACCGGCTCAACTCAAGGGGATTTATACCGGCAGAGTCACAAACTGGCGGGATGTCGGCGGCCAGGATGTCCGGATCGTTGCTTACAGCCGCGAGAACAATTCCGGCACCTACGTGTTCTTTAAGGAACATGTGCTAGCCAACGAAGACTTTGCCCGGGAGATTCAGACGCTTCCCGGCACTGCGGCGGTTGTCAATGCCGTTTCGAAGGATCCTGCCTCGATCGGATATGGCGGCGCGGCGTACGCCCAGGGGATACGCGAGGTCCCGATCCGGCGCGACGACAACAGCGCGCCGGTTGCCCCGTCGCTGCAAACCGTTCAAAGCGGCCAGTACCCTCTCTCCCGCAGCCTTTTTTTCTACACGGCAGGAGCGCCGGCGGGTGACGTAAAGGCCTTCATCGATTGGGTTCTAGGTCCTGAGGGACAAAAGATATGCGAGGAAGTAGGGTATTACCCTATCATCAAGAAATGACGGCTGCTTCATTTCCCAAATTGCGCGGGCAGGGTGTGTTCGCCGACAAGGTCGCGGCGATTGCGATCAAGACGAGCGCATTCCTGGCGATTATCTCGCTCGTTTTGATCTTTGTGTTTATCGGAAAAGAAGCCTTGCCGCTGTTGACTTCAGCGGAGGTGCAGGCAGAGGCCAGTCTGTCGCGTCTTTTTCTGCCCCAATCGCCGCGTCCGGGCACGGCTGCGGAATACACCTGGCAGCCGATCTCGGAGATTCCCAAGTATTCCCTGATGCCACTTTTGGCCGGCACCCTCAAAGTGACGATCATCGCAGTCCTGATTGGCATTCCGCTTGCGGTTGCTGCGGCACTCTATACTTCGGAGTTCGCTCCCCCGGCGGTCCGGGAAACGATCAAGCCCTGCATCGAGATTCTCGCCGGCATTCCCAGCGTGGTCATCGGTTTTTTTTGCCTGATGGTGATAGCCGGCTGGTTGCACGATGCGTTCGGCTGGACATACCGTTTGAACGCGCTTACCGCCGGCGTCGGTCTCTCTCTGGCGGTGATTCCGATTGTGTACACTGTGTCGGAGGACGCCTTTACTACCGTGCCGCAAGCATTTCGCGAGGGATCCGTTGCTATGGGTGCCTCCATGTGGCAGACCGCATCGCGCGTCGTTCTGCCGGCCGCCATGCCGGGCGTTCTTGCCGCCTGCATCCTCGGATTCGGCCGGGCGATCGGGGAGACCATGATCGTGCTCATGGCATCAGGAAACGCCGCCGTTCTGTCCTGGTCACCCGTGGAATCGGTGCGCACCTTTTCCGCCACCATTGCCGCGGAACTCGGCGAGGTGGTGCAGGCAAGCCCGCACTACCATGTTCTGTTCTTTCTGGGCGCATTCCTCTTCGTCATGACCTTTGCGATTAATCTGCTGGGCCGCTGGTTTGTCAACCGGCTCCAGAAAAAGCTGCAAGGAGCCTCGTAAGGCCTTATGAGGGAGCGGACGAAACTTGTCGGCGGTATTTTCCAGGCCCTGACCGCCCTGGCTTGCCTGATCATCATTGCCATGGTTGTCATTGTCATCGGCAATATTGTGATCCATGGTGCGGACAGATTTTCCTGGGAGTTCCTCTCGCAGGCGCCCCGGGAAGGGATGAAAGAGGGAGGGATCTTCCCTGCCATTTTCGGCACTGCAGCGCTGGTGATTCTGATGACGATCGCAGTGATCCCGCTGGGAGTGGCTACTGCCATCTATCTGCACGAGTATGCGCCCAAGCGATCACGCGTAGTACACCTGGTGCGCCTTGCCATCCAGAACCTGGCCGGTGTACCCGCGATTGTATTCGGACTTTTCGGAGTCGGATTTTTCATTGAGTTTGTCGGCCGCGGAATGGATCGTGTGCTCTATGGCGGCAGGCCCTTATGGGGCCAACCGGCTATACTCTGGGCCGCCCTGACGATGGCCTTGCTCACCCTGCCGACCGTGGTCGTGGCCACGGAGGAGGCGCTGCGCGCGATTCCCCAGAGCTACCGCGAGGTGGCCTATGCGCTCGGCGCGACCCGATGGCAGATGATCCGCCGCGTGGTTTTGCCGCAGGCGGTGGGGGGTATCCTGACGGGCGGAATCCTCGCTGTGAGCCGCGGCTCGGGTGAGGTAGCGCCGGTGATGTTCACCGGCACCGCCTATTTTCTTCCTGAATTGCCCACGCGCCTCCATCATCAGTTTATGGAGATGGGATATCATGTCTATGTGATGACCACCCAGTCTCCCGATGTCGAGGCCACCAAGCCGGTCCTGTACACGACGGTTATGGTGCTATTGATGCTGACCTTTGCATTGAACTTCACGGCCATCATGATCCGGGCGCAGATCCGCAAGAGGCTTCGCCATGGGCGATGACCCGCAACCGGCTGCGCTCGCGGAAACGGATGCAAGTGTATGCGCCGGCATGCGCACGGAAGACTTGCGTGTGAACTTTGCCGGTGAGGAAATACTGAAGGGCATAACCCTGGATGCTCCGCGGGGTGAGATCCTCTCCATCATCGGGCCGGCGTGTGCGGGCAAGACCACGTTCCTGCGCTCGTTGAATCGGATGCTCGAATTGGATCCGGACTTTAAGATTTCGGGTAAGGTGCTGCTCAACGGACGATCGGTCTTCGATCCGGGTGTGCAAGTTGCCGCGCTGCGCCGGCAGGTGGGCATGGTATTTTCCGTTCCCATCACACTGCCGATGACGATCCGGCAGAATCTCTCCTTCGGGTTGGACCTCGATCGTGAGGAGCGACGCCAACGCGAAGAGAGGATCGAAACGGCGCTGCGGTCCGCCTATCTCTGGGATGAAGTGAAGGACCGCCTGAACGAACCGGCCCGCAACCTTTCCGGCGGCCAGCAGCAACGCCTTTGTCTTGCGCGTGCACTCACTCTCCGGCCGGCCGTGCTCTCGCTGGACGAACCCTGCTCGGGACTGGATCCAATCTCCACGCGCCGGATCGAGGAAGCCCTGCAGCAGCTGAAGGCGGACCTCACCATCATTCTGGTTACCAACAATGTGAAGCAGGCGGCGCGCGCTTCCGACCGTACCGCCTTTTTTCTGTTCGGGGAGCTGATCGAAGTGGCGGCGACGGAAAAGCTATTCATCACACCACGCGACCAGAGGACCGCGGACTACATTTCAGGAAGATTTGGATGATTTGGAGTTGCCTACTTGAAGGCAGCGGTGAACCCTGCACACTATGCGAATCTCAGGTTTACAGTGCCGCACCTTCGGCGCTCGGTGATGGGGCCCGTCCTCATCCCGGCCTGACGGCCGGGCCTATTCTCTGCCGGCCCCTCGGGCCTTCTCGGGCCTCGCATGAGGCCGCAACTATTGCCGTGCTCTTCGGGCCTTCTCGGGCCTCGCATGAGGCCGCAACTATTGCCGTGCCCTTCGGGCCTTCTCGG
>CAYGWQ010000154.1:0-12109 GCA_964353465.1 uncultured Acidobacteriota bacterium
CCTTCCTGGAAATCCGGCTGGTCTGTGATAATGAAATATAACAAGGGGGCCGGTTGTGCGCGCCGAGTTCGCCAAAAGTGGAGTGGAGCGCCCCCGACTACGCCAAACAGAACGCTTTCCAGGAACGGGAAGTCGTGATCGGATCCGGCAAATGGCAATTGCCGGGTACTCTCACTCTACCCCAGGGTGCCGGTCCCTTTCCCGCGGTCGTCCTGGTGCACGGCTCCGGTCCCCATGACCGGGATGAAACCATTGGCCCCAACAAACCGTTCAAGGATCTGGCTTGGGGGCTGGCCGGCCGGGGCGTCGCGGTATTGCGCTATACCAAGCGCACTCTGAAGATGGCCGAACTCAAGGAGCCGTCTGCGTCGGGCTTCACCGTCAAGGAGGAAACCCTGGACGATGCTCAGGCAGCCGTCTCTTTCCTGGTCAATACCAGCGAAATCCGGCGCGGGAAAATCTGCGTACTGGGACACAGCCTGGGAGGAATGCTCGCGCCCCGCATCGCCAGCGGCAACAGTGACGTCGCCGGCATTATTCTCATGGCAGGGAGCACCAGACCGCTCGAGCAGTCGGTCATAGAGCAGCTCAAATACCTGGCAACCCTGCCCGGAGCCGACACCACAGCAGCAGCCAAACAGATCGAGGCCGCAGAAAAGGCAGCCAGGGAGATCCGGAGCCTCGAACCGGGTTCGACGTCTACCATAGAACTGCTCGGCTCGCGCATTCCGGGTTCGTATTTCCTGGACCTGCGCAGCTATCATCCTGCAGAGACGGCAGCCCGATTGACCATCCCGATCCTCGTGCTTCAGGGTGCACGTGATTACCAGGTGACTTTGAAGGACTTCGAGGGCTGGAAGGCGGCGCTGGAGGGGCGCAACACCGTGACCTTTAAACTCTACCCCGGGCTCACCCATCTTTTCATGCCCAGTGCGGCGCCCGGCGCCGGTCCCGGCACTCCGCTAGACTATTCCAGACTCGGACACGTGCTCGAGGATATCATCTCCGACATCGCTGCCTGGATCCTGAAACCATAACCGCAGAATCCGGCTTGGCTGCAAGCCCATACCAAGGTAAGATCACCGGCTCGAAGGAAGCATCGGTTTCCATGGTATGGGATGGCAACTATGAAGCGCTCACCGCTAGCCATTATCTTTTTAACAGTATTCATTGACCTTGTGGGATTCGGCATTGTCCTGCCGTTGCTCCCCTATTATGCAGAAACCTACGGAGCCTCTTCCTGGACGATCGGGATGCTGCAGGCCAGTTACTCGGTCATGCAGTTCCTGTTCACACCTATATGGGGGCGGCTGTCGGATCGTTATGGCCGGCGACCCCTCATTCTAATAAGTCTCGCCGGCTCGTGCATCGGTTTCCTGATTTTCGGCCTGGCGAAAACGCTCACGCTCCTGTTCCTCGGCCGGATGGTCGCAGGGATCGCCGGCGCCATCATCCCGACCACGAACGCTTACATCGCAGATGTGACCCCGCCCGAGGCGCGAGCTAAAGGGATGGGACTGATCGGCGCCGCATTCGGGCTGGGCTTCATTCTTGGCCCAGCCATCGGCGGCGTACTCGCTCCCTATGGTTACAGCAAGCCGGTTTTGCTGGCCTCGATGCTTGCCGGCCTCAACCTGGTTTTTGCATATTTCAAGCTCCCGGAATCATTGCCCGAAGCTGCCCGGGCTCAGGCCCGGCGGCGCCCGTTCGATAGTAGGGCATTGCGGGAAGCGCTCTCTCACCGTCGAGTGATGCCCCTGCTGGTGATGTTTCTGATGGTGATTTTCGCCTTTTCCAACATGGAAGCGACGTTCGGCCTGCTGAATAAGCACCGGTACGGATTTACGGCCGAGCAAACAGGGTACCTGTTTGCCTACATCGGAATCCTCATGAGCTTGATGCAGGGGGTTTTGGTCGGCCGCCTCGTGCGTCGAATGGGGGAAAAACGCCTGATCATCCTGGGTACCTTCACCATGATTTTCGGGCTCGCCCTGATGCCTTACGCCCCGAATACCCTGGTGTACTGCCTCATTCTTATGGTCGTGTCTTTCGGGGCTGGGATCAACAACCCGTCGATTACGGCTCTCCTCTCCAGATCCAGCGGAGCCGACGAGCAGGGTGGCATCATGGGAATCGCCCAGTCCGTTGCAAGCCTCGGCAGAATTCTGGGACCGATGTGGGGAGGCTACACCTTTGACGCTTTCGGGGTTGCGTGGCCGTTTCACACCGCAGGCATGTTTATGACGCTCGCGTTTCTCCTCAGCATCATCACGCTGCGCGATTCGACTGCCGGCCCTCCCTAGCATGCATTTCTCACCAGATTTCGTAGCGAGGCGGTGCAGACGGGCATGGATACAAGGCGCGCGACCGAGGGCTCCGCAGGCGTACTCGACAGTACGTCGAGGAGCCCGACCGAGCGCAACGCAGTAGACATGCCCGAATCCGCCGCCGCAGTAGAAAGCTGGTGAGAAACGCGGGCTAGGTCCGGCGCTTCACCAGTTTCCGTGTAATGCTCAAGCCCGCCGGGCTTAGGGGTATCAGTTCGGTTTTCAGCAGAGGATTTCCTGTCACCGCCCGGATGTAGCCCGTAGCGTCACGGCTCTGTCCGGCGACATCATGGGCGGCAACGATTCCCCCGGGATTGACTTTGGGCAGAACCATTGCCAAGTATCGCTCATAGTCCTGCGCCCGCCCGTCAAGCAATACAAAATCGAAGGGTCCGGATAATGCCGGGATTATTTCGAAGGCATCATTGAGGCGAAGTTCGATTCGATCGAGCAGCATCGCCCGGTTGAGGTTGGCGAATGTCTCCCGCCTCCCCTCCGGATCATGGGCAATGCAGATCAACCTGCCGCCCGTGCCGCGGAACGCCATCCCCAGCCAGATGGCGGCATAGCCCTTCGAGGCCCCGATCTCGAGTCCGGAGATCAGCTTGTTCTTCAATATCAAGTCGTGAAGGTATCGGCCATCCTGAGGGAAAAAGCGGGCACTGCCGGATCGGGCGGAGATCGACTTGAGTACGGGCACCAGGCTCGGGTCGGGGAGACCGTCGTACGAATTCTGTTCCGTCTGCGGCTGAAGGTCGGAGTCAGCGCGCAATCCGGCCATAACGAATACGAACAGTAGACTGATAAGGCAAAGCCGGCGCACGGTGTACCATCGGATGGAAATGGCTGGAGGGGAAATCATTTCTTGAGCATTCGGATCTCGGTGCCGCCCCGTCTGAAGTCGACCTTATCCATCAGCTGGTTGATCAGAAAAATCCCCCGGCCGTGAGAAGCGAAGATCCTCTCCCCCTGGATGGGACTGGGGATTGCGTTCGCGTCAAATCCGTGGCCGGGGTCACGGACGACGATCAGTATCCCTCGCGACCGGTCGCAGGCAGCGGTTACCTCCACCGCCTTGGTGGCATCCTCGTTGGCGCCGTGAATTACCGCATTCGTAAGCGCCTCATAGAGAGCCAACTGGACTTCAAACTCTTTTCCGGCAATGCAGCTGCTTTCTTTCGCCAGGGTCAGTATCCGCTCCACCACGGGAGTAATGGCGCTAACCGTGGCCGCGAATGTCACGTCCAGACGCACGAGCAGTTTGTCACTCTCAAATTCACAGACATTGGATGTTTCGTTCTCCATTGGCGTCACGCACTCGATAGTATAGCAAAGGGCTTGATTGTCAATCGGATTTGCCGGATCCAATGCGGTCTTGTTATGTCGCGAAATTCGTCTGGGCTCTCGCGCCGCAGCCCCTGAGGGGCCCGGAGATAATAGCCGGGGGCGCAAGTCTCCGGATAGGATATTGCATTTAAGGAGCCCCGGCAGGGGTGAAAGATCTTTGTGCGCCCGGGCCTATTCTCTTCACGCCCCTCCAGGGCTGCGCCGCGGGGGAGCCATTCGTCGTCGGCTTTTGCGGAGGAATCCCCTTGTTCCCCCTCGTGGTCTGAGCCGGACCTTCAATTCACCTTGCCGCACAAAGACCTGCCTGATATAAGTACCATGTTAGCTTTGCCCGTAGGGAACATGCTGCAAGCACCGTAGCTAGCCTGCCTGCCGGACTATCTCGAGGAGCAGCCGTGATCGACAACATACTCATGGCTCGGAAGGCGTTCGCCGAGCTGGCTGTCCTGGACGAGGCGGTGTTCCCCCTGGATCGGGCTGCTCTGGCAATCGGCCTGGAGGAATATCCCAAACTCGACATCAACAGTTATTTGCGCAGACTGGACACCCTTGCAGTCCGTGCCGACGTACTGGCCGGAAACGACCGTTCCTGCAGCAATCTTCTGGAGTGCCTCAACGAAGTGCTCTTCGTGCAGGAAGCTCTACGAGGGAATGCCGACGACTGCTACAATCCACGCAACAGCTACCTGAATGAAGTTCTGGATCGCAAACAGGGAATTCCCATCTCGCTCTCCGTAATCTATATCGAAGTGGCTCGCCGCATGAATTTCCTCGTGCAGGGTGTGGGCTTCCCGGGGCATTTCATCGCGAAGTGCCGCTCAAAGGAGCGCGAGATTCTGATCGACCCTTACCAAATGGGGCGCGTGCTGAACCTGGAGGATTGCCAGGAGATACTGGACCGCGTCTATGGCGGCTCCGTCCCGGTCCAGCCGGCTTACCTCCAGCCAATGGAGAAAAAATCCATAGCCACCCGCATGTTGTTTAATCTCAAGGGAATCTATTACCAGGCAGAGGATTACAACAAGGCTCTTTCGGTGGTTGATCGCATTCTCATGTTAAATCCCGGCACCTTGTCGGAAATCCGGGATCGGGGCCTGCTTCACATGCAGACCAGTCTCTTCTCCCAGGCCCTCGCAGACCTCGAGTATTACCTCAAGCAGGCTAGCGCTCCCGAAGATCTCGCTTTTATCGAAGCCCACATCAAGACCTTGCGGGGAGTGGTCGCTGCTGCCAACTGATGGCGCTGAGATGCAATCCCGCAATGGAGCTCTTTCCCTGCCCAGCGGCCGCCTCCAGGCCGGGGGCGCGGAGCCTCATGATATCCGGCAATTGCAATGATCCCAGAGGCCATGTTACTAATTGGGTGAACACATGGAATCCATGGTGGCGTTTCACTAGTTTCCGGCGGCAGCTGAAATGGTTCCCTTCGAAAAGCATGTTTTCGTCTGCACAGGCGGGAAGGTCTGCCCGGTCAACGGGAACTCCGCAGCTGTTCATGCCCGACTGAAGGAATTGGTGAAGCAGGCCGGCCTGGAATCGTCCATTCGCATCAACCAGGCAGGCTGTATGGGCCAATGCGGAAACGGGCCCATGGTCGTGGTATATCCGGACAATATCTGGTACTGCGGCGTGAAGATCGAAGATGCGGATGCGATATTCGACGAGCATATTCGCGGCGGCCATCCGATCGAACGCTTGCTGTACCACCCCGCGCATCCCGGCATCAACAAGCGCTGACCGTCTCGGACATTTCGCAGGAACCGACAACCTTTCGCCCATAGGGGAGATCATTTTGACCGAAGAGAGACCGCAGGCACCCGTTTTATTCCGATGGGCCGTGCTGGTGTTCATCAGCCTCGCTATGTTCGGAAACTATTATGTCTACGACAGTATCAGTCCGCTGGCGGATGTGCTGAAGGCGCAGCTGCATTTCAGCGATTCCGATATCGGCCTGCTGAATGCCATTTACAGCATCCCGAACATTTTCATGGTGCTGATCGGCGGCATCATCATCGATACCATCGGCACCCGGAGGGCGACCTTCCTCTTCGCCCTGCTCTGTGTCCTGGGCGCAGCGCTGACCGCTGTTTCGGGAATGCTCTGGGTGATGGCTGCAGGCCGCCTGGTGTTCGGTCTCGGGGCAGAGTCCCTGATCGTTGCAGTTACTACCGCCATTGCCAAGTGGTTCAAGGGCAAAGAGCTGAGTTTTGCCTTCGGGGTGAATCTGACGATTGCGCGCCTCGGATCGTTTGCCGCTCTTAATTCGCCGTCTTGGGGGAGCAGATTTTATGAGAGCTGGCAAAGGCCCCTGGTCATCAGTGCCGCTTTCGGGCTGATGTGCATCGTCGGCGCAATGCTCTACTGGATCCTGGAACGCCGCGCGGAATCGCGCTACGCTCTGGCCCGGGAAGGCGCCACCGATAAGGTCATGTTCCGGGACATCTGGAATTTTGGCGTGTCCTATTGGTTCATCGTAGCCCTCTGCATCACCTTCTACTCCGGGATCTTCCCGTTCCAGACTTTTGCCGTAAAGTTTTTCATGGAAGCGCACGGGGTGTCGCGCGAGCTGGGGGGCTTCCTCTCCAGCATGCTTACGATGTTCGCCATGATATGCACGCCCCTCTTCGGCTTGCTGGTGGACCGAGTGGGCAAGCGGGCCCTGTTCATGATGTTCGGCTCGCTCTTGCTGGTGCCTGTCTATCTGATCATGGCCTACTCGCAGGTCACCCTCTACATACCCATGGCGCTCATGGGGATTGCATTTTCACTGATTCCTGCGGTGATGTGGCCGTCGGTGGCCTATATTGTCGATGAGAAAAAACTGGGCACCGCGTACGGCTTGATGACCCTGATCCAAAACATCGGCCTGGCGGGATTCAACCTGCTCATCGGCTGGGCCAACGATATTTCAGGGGCAAGCGCGCAAAATCCTGAAGGCTACAACCTGGGCATGTGGATGTTTTCGAGCCTGGGTTTGGTCGGCCTGCTATTTGCCTGGCTGCTCCGCCGCCGCGAAACCGGCCGGCACGCCCACGGCCTGGAAACCATAACCGCCCGAGGCTAGTTTACGTCGCGAAATGCCGTCCGGGCCCTCGCGGCTATGCCCCGGAGGGGCAAAAGACGATATCCGGGGGCGCAAGCCCCCGGATAGCATATTGCATTTAATGAGCCCCGGCAGGGGCGAAAGACCTTTGTCCGCAGCCTTTTGCTGTTGCCCATCCAGGGCTCCGCGGTGCTTTCCAACCCAATCCGGGCTTGCGCCCGGGGCTATTCTCTTGCCGCCCCTACGGGGCTGGATTAGAGGGCGGAGCGAATCTCGCGGCAAATACGAGGCCGGGCGTCTCGAACCTGACCTGGTATCATTTTCTTTCATCTTCCGAACTGCCGGTGAGCTGGAGGGATAGAAAACGCAGGCCAAGAACTATGGCCGAAGCCGCAAGCAAGAACCCCTGCCATCGCAGCATGCCGGCGCTCAGACCGAGTGTCGCATACCAGAGGATCCGCCACCCGGCGTCCAGACTTATCGCGGCGAGGATTGCCACGCCATAAAACATGAAGCCGGCAGCCAGAATCACCACCGCCCCGGCAGCACGTTCACCGGCACTCCGCCCCTGACCGACCGCTCCCCAAAGCAGAGCAGGAAAAGCGAGGAAAGCCACGGCCCAATAAGGATTGTATAGCAGGGCGATCACGACGACGATCGAGAGCAGCGTCATCAGCAGGGTCTTGGACGCATCAAACGAGCGTGGCTGCCCGCGCGTCAGGTAGCGTGCCAGGAAATGCAAGCCGATGCCGACGGCAAGCGCGCCGGCAAGGGTCCCCGTTATCAGGCCCCAAGCGGGGCTTTCCAGGATGGGATCCTTCAGGAGAGGCGGGTACAAGCCGCTCATTGGCAGGAGTTTCATCAGTCGGAAGAAAGGAATCAGCGAAAAAATCATCATAAATGGAGAAAGCCACGCCAACAAGAAGGCAGCTTCGCGCAGGACCGTCCCCGCGCGCATCGATCGCCGGCAGCGAGACCATCCGAAGCCCACCATGACGAAAAAGGGCAGGAAGGCAAGGAACTGCATAACCGCTACGGCCCATCCGGAAATGAATGCATTATCCTTCCAGGCAAAGGATTTCACGGATCCGGTGGGAATGGCAGCCAGTTCGTCGATCGAACGTACGATGCGCTCCGCGGTCGCGCCATATTTCATCAGGCTCTCGGTTTTCAGGTTGACAATCGTGTCCTCTTGTGAATGATAGATTTTCCTTGCGTGCGTCTCATCAATGGATCCGCTGCCAAGGTTGATGGCCGGAACACCCGCGTTGAGAAAAGGACCCTGGTCGGTGCGGGACCAAGCGAATGCCCGCTGGATATACTCCCGAAGACCGGAAGGAGTGACCACCCGCAAGCCCTGGGCGCCGGCCGCCCGGGACGCAAGCCTTCGCAACCAGGGCGGACTGTACCCGCTTCTCTGCCCTTCCGGATCCAGGCGGAGTTCCGCCAGTTCGCCGGCGCTGACACCATCGAGCGACAGCACAGCCACAATGCTCCGGCGGTCGGGGTAGTTCGCCGCTATGTCCGCAGCCCCTGACTGGCTCCATTCGCCGCCGTCAGACGCCAGGATCAACAGGCTGTGCTGCAGGGGAGATGTGGCGAAAACGCGCGCCAACTCCAGCAGGACGCCGACCCCGGCGCCATTGTCGGTTGCGCCCTGCACGGTGGTGCGCGCCGTGTCATAATGCGCGGCCACGGCAATGATCCCAGGAGCCGAGCCAGCCCGGAATGCCGTGACATTCCGTCCCGCCTGGCGGCGCCCTGCCACCACGGCGTCAAAGTGGGAGAAGCCGACCGTGTACCCCAAGCGCTGCAAGAAGTCCTGCAAATAGCCGGTAGCCTGCCGTGCCTCGAGGCTCCCTAACACACGCCTGGGATTTTGAGTCACGAACTCCCGGGTCGTTCGGAATGCCTGCTCCGCACTGAAGGTTAGGGGTGCCTGGGATACCCCCGGATCTACGCTTTCACCGCCGCCCCAGAGCGGTGCGCTCAGCCAGCACAGGGCAACCGCGACAATAATGATGAGTACGGCCTGGATCTGCTTCGAGTTCATAGGATTGCCCCACGTGCAGTCTAACATAACTTTGTCGGACATCTACCCTTCAGGACTTGAGATCTCCGGACATCAACCCAGGGTTTGAGCCCGATAAGCATTAAATCAAGCCCTTCCCACCACCTGGACTTGGACCTCGACGTGGACTTGGACCTGGACGCGCTTGTGCTCGGCACATTTTCGAGAGCATCGTAACGGGTATTTGTTTAGCCCAGGATGAGAATTGAACCACGAAGACCACGAAGACCTCCAAGATAAACCTTTTGAAGTCTTCGCATTGCACTAAGGTCACCTTGCCGCTTCGGCAGGGGCGGCCTCCGGCCAACATCTTTGCCCGAGTTGCGCGGGAAAGCGAATCCGGCTTGCACGCGAAAAAGCACGTCAGTGATGGCGCTTTCCCGCGCAACTCGGGCAAAGATGTTGCAGCGCGAAGCGCTGCGCTCCTGCGGAGGAACCGAAGGCGCATGCCTTCGATCGATAGCAGGCTCTTAGAGGTCTTTGTGGTTCAGTTATTTAGATCCGGCTAAACAGTTACAACAACAGGGACTACCGCCGCATGAAGGGCCGGTAGTCCCCGTGTGATGTATCAGAGCCGCGATCAGGACTAGAAGGTCTTATCCGGATGCAGATTCTTCGCTTTCGCCAAGAGTTGCTCTTTGGACTCGACATGTGCCGGATCATCGACACAGCAGTCGACAGGGCACACAGCTACGCACTGTTTTTCGTCATGAAAACCGACGCACTCGGTGCACTTGTCCGCAACGACGTAGTAGTACTCCTCGGAAAGGGCCGGAAAATTCTGGCCATTCAGTTCGTACTCCTCACCGCCGGCGTAAATCGCTTTGTTGGGGCACTCGGGTTCGCAAGCACCGCAATTGATGCAGTCTTCGTTAATAAGCAATGCCATGTTGTTGGATCCTCCGCAAAAAATGATTTACCAATTTTCCTCAGGCTAGGGCAACCTCTCGGTGATACTCATGCTTTCCGCCCGGCGATTCGGACAGACGATTCGTAACCTCGATTAGTCCTGCGATTTTCGCACGATAATTTAGTGGTTTTTCCGCCAAATTCAAGCGCGAAATATAATTGTAGACCCTTCTGCCGGGAAATCAACCCCGAATTGAATCGGACACGCATTTTCGAAAATGGCCGAAACCGAAACAGATCTAAAGCTTGGCGGCATAGAAATATTCCATCGGAATCCCGAGATGGCCGTATAGATAGCTCCAGATTACTTTCACTCCGACGTTTGCAAAGCCGGCTGCGTGCAGCATGGACAGAACGTCCCAGCCAAAGTCCGTGTAGACGAGGGATCCCTGGTCGGAAACGGGATTGCCGTGATACACCTCCGGCAGGTGATGGATCACCTTGCCCGCGCACGCTTCGGCGCGCACCACTGTTGTTTCATTGCCGGAGTGAAACGGGATTGTCAGAAACAGGATGCCGCCCCGGCGCAGTACTCGATATATTTCGCCAAAGCCCGCCCTTGGATCGGGAACGTGTTCCATGACGTCGTTGCTGACGACGAGATCGACCAACTCATCCGTGAGGCTCAGCTGATGAACGTCCTCATGACGGATCCCACGAACAACGCTGCCGCCCTGGATCCCCGGGCCGAGGTATTCGCTGCCGATCAGCGTAATGCCGGGGAACGACTTCCGGGCACGGTCGAAAATCGGTGTCACCATTTCCATCATGTATAGGGTGAAATCCTGAGACGGCGCCAGGCGCGCCACCATGTCCTGCATAAACCCGAAAGCCATGCGCTGCCTGCTGGCCAGCCCGCAGTTCGGGCAGACCTGCCGCTCGCGCCAGTTCGGCCAGGGAAATCCGCGTTCGATGCGCATCCCGCACTGGTGGTCGGTGAGGAAATCGACGGGGAGGTTGCAAACGTCGCACATTCCCGGGATTGTAAACGAGGTCTGCTTCCTGTGGATCTCGGCAAGATGACAGAGAAACCGGTAACGGGAAGCAAAGGGACGGCTGTTCAACAGATCCCGGTACTGGTCCCTGTTGGCACATGAATAGGAATGCATACATCGCCCCGTCCGGCGGTCCGGGCGCCGGACTTGAGTCGGCTACCCGGACTAAAGATGGCGCCGGATCATGACATTATGGAGTTCCTTGAGGCGCCAATTGATTGCATGGAGCAGGAGGCCGAAAAACACCAGGCCCGAGGATAACAAAATCAGACTGGTAGCCAGAATCGCCAGGAAAGAGCGGGATGCCTCCTGGTAGCCGCTCCGGATATAGCCGTATACCGGCCCGATTGCGGCCAGGGCACCCAGCAAAAACAACAGAATCCCGAGACTGCCGAAAAAGGTCAACGGTTTGAAATTGCGGAAAAGGCTGAAGAGTTTCCAGAGAACGCGAAAGCCGTCCGGCAGGGTACGCAGTTTGGAGACACTGCCTCCCGGCCGGCCTCGATACGGGACCTTGATCTCGGTAATCTTCAGCCGGTAATAAAGCATCTGGATTGTAAGCTCCGTCTCGACCTCGAAGCCGGACGAAACTACCGGAATGCGCTGGATTACCTTGCTGCTGAAGGCACGATAGCCGCTCATGATATCCGAAAGGCAGGCACGGAAAATCTTGTTGATCAAATTGCACACCAGCCGGTTACCAAAGACGTGCAGCGGACGGAAACTCTCCTGTTCGTATTGGGACAGGCGCGCGCCGACTACCATGTCAGCCTGTCCGGACCGGACCGGATCGAGGAGATCGTGTACTTTCTCTGCAGGGTAGGTGTCGTCGCCATCTACCAGAACGTACCAATCCGCCCTGACAGTATCAAACATGGATTCCACCACAAAGCCTTTCCCCTTTCGGGGCTCGGGGATCACATGAGCGCCGTGTTCCCTGGCAATTGCGGCCGTGCGGTCCGTGCAGCAGTTGTCAAAGACGTAGATGGTGGCATCGGGAAGCTGAACACGGAAATCCTCGATGACTTTGCCGATGGTAATCTCTTCGTTATAGCAGGGTATCAGTATGGCGAGTTCAGGTTTCTCTTTCATGGTAGCCGCAATAGTACTTATTATTGCTCCCGATGCCAAGGCCCGAGCGAAGTCGTGTCGCGACCCGGACAGGATCCCGGGGTGTGCCGTCGAAAGGACGCCCCGCGGGTAGGCCCCGGCCGCCGGACGGGGATTGGAGTGCAGATAATCACCGAGCGTCGTTCGGCGCCCGACGCCTAGGTCGCCGCCTCGTTTCCATGCGCTTGGGTGCGCTCCAGGTCGCACGCGAGGCTGCTTCCGTGGTAAGGGCCTGTCAATGAATAACGTTTACACTTTGCTGCTGGCCCCCAGGCCCGCTGGCAAGGCGCGAGCGACGAGCATACCC
>CAYGWQ010000155.1:0-12044 GCA_964353465.1 uncultured Acidobacteriota bacterium
CAGGTGATGGTCTCATCGATCGGCAAGGCCTCCGCAAACTTGATCATGTACGGGATCTTTTTGATATCGTCCATGGGAACGGTTACCCCAGCGGGAAACACGGGAGCCAGGCGATGGTAGCGCGCGCCGAGAATCTGGCGGCACTGGTAGTCAGCGATTCCGGCGGTGCCGTCGAGCATGAGACTGATCAAGGGCTTTACCCACTGCATGTAGCCCCAATCCAGGGACTTGCCCTTGATATACTGCAGGCTCGTCCCCGTTCCGAGAGATAAAAGCAGCACGTCCTCCAGTGAAGGCGTCGGTTCATAACGGCGGTCCTGGGTCTGGGCGAGAGCGCACATGGCAGGATTGCCGGCATAGACTCCGCCATCGATATACCCGTCGACGGACGGGAAGTAGGTCGGAGCAGCGCTGGTATACAAACCAACGTCTACCGCCGGGGATGCCCTGTCGCTGTTCTTGCCCGGAAAGTTGTGGAACAGTTTGGGCTTCCACGTACGGTCCACGGGGTCCTCATTATCAAGATCAAAGGCGCTGATCAGCACTCGTTTTTTCAGCTGTCCGAGCGTGGCATCCCCAAAGAGGTCTTTCAACTCCCGCCGAAGCGGCTTGATGTCGTAGTCGGCGCCCCGCAGTTTGCCCAGATCGACAAGATCGTCCAGCCAGGAGTCGTCGAAGATCTTCGATCCCCGCTCGACATACAGGTCTCGAATCTTCGCCAGGTCAACCTGATGAGCGATCCCCAGGGCGAGCAGGCCTCCGGTCGAAGTGCCGGCGATCAGGTCGATCGTGTCCAGGAATCTCTCGAGCCCGGGCGTTGCCACGATTCTCTGGAGAAGGATGGTGGTGACGAGGCCACGGATCCCGCCTCCATCGATGGAAATGACACGATATTTTGCCATGTGCCCCCTCCAGCCTCAGGTGTTAGGTAAGGTCCCCCTGTGCCCCATATGTGTTAACTTAAGCCCTTTCCCTCACGTGGACGTGGACTTGGACTTAGACCTGGTCGTGGACTCGGGCCATGCTGCCCGACTAGGACTCTCGCAGGCTTGCCGTCAGTTTCTTGCAGCTTGCAGCTGCCATTGCCTTTGTCGCCGCGCTGCGCTCGTTGGGCAACCCGCTCAGCCGTGCAGCCCTTTCCATTAGGATGCCCTCAAAAACGTGTCGTGTACAAGAAAGTCCAGGTCCAAGTCCAGGTCCAAGTCCAGGTCCACGTGGTAGCAGTGACTTAAGTTAACACCTATGCCCTATACCCCCCAACGCGTACAGGTTATAGGTCGACGGTACCCGCTTGGAATACCATAGAGCCATCAGGATGTGATTCTACACCGGACCGCCTTACTATTAGTGCACGATCGAGCTCCGCGCCTGCACGAGGGATGTCTGGATGGTCCGTTTGCCCGGCAGGAGGGGCCGGCGGCACTGGATCGTGGGGCGCGAGGCGCATGGCCTTGTTCTGCTGGAATAAATCGCCAATATGGCTTATAAAGTAGCTAGTTTGGGAAATCAGCAGCCAACCATCGATGGGGTATATCGTCGTACCGGGTGTGCCTGGGATGCCTGATTCGAGCTGCCATCTCGATCGATTCAGATCCACCGGGCAACTCCGGCTTATCAGTTTTGGAGGAGGTCATGGCTAAGCAGGTGTTTCGGCGGACGCTCAGAATGACGCTGATGCTCAGCGTTGCGTTTGCCATCGCAATTGGCGCCAATGCATTATCATCGGGCCAGAAGGCCCGGCCAGGCGCGGCTCCGCCCGCGCCCGTTACGAAACTCGACGAGGACTACGCAAAGCGGATCCTGGACAACACCCCGGATAAGCGAATTCTGACGGAACTGGTCGATCACATGCCGGTCTCGGCAACGGTGCCGTCCCCGCTGAAATTCTTGGGTTACGTTCCGGGGGAGAACAACAGGCTTACCTATCACAAAGACATCGTGGCGTATTATGAGGCGCTCGACAAAGCCTCGGACCGAGTAACGATGTGGGAGATCGGCAAGACCGAAGAGGGGCGATCGATGGTCGCGCTCGCTATTGCCGATGAAGCGACCATCAAGTCGCTCGACAAGTACAAGCAGATCACGGCACAGCTCACCGATCCGCGCAAGCTGACCGAAGCCGAGGCGCGGCAGCTGATCCAGACCGGCAAGCCGATCTACTATACAACCGGCAGCCTCCACTCGGGTGAAACCGGCAGCCCGGAGATGCTGATTGAACTGGCCTTCCGCCTGGCCGTTGAGGAGACGCCGTTCATTCAGATGATCCGTAACAACAGCATTGTGGTCATCACCCCGGTGGCCGAAGTCGACGGTCACGAACGCCAGGTCGATAACCGGCGCGCCGCGGATGCCGGCCAGCCGCAGCCCGGCATGACATACTGGGGCAGGTATGTCGCGCACGACAACAATCGCGACGGCATCGGCAAAGGGCTGATGCTCACCCAGAACATGTTGAAGGCTTTCCTCGACCTGCATCCCCAGGTACTGCACGACCTGCATGAGTCCGTTACGCTGCTCTACACCTCCACCGGCACCGGCCCTTACTATCCGGAGATCGCACCGATCCTGGCGACCGAGTGGTGGTGGCTTGCGGAAACTGAAGTCATGGAGATGACCAAGCGCGGCGTGCCTGGTGTCTGGACCTACAACTACTATGACGGCTGGGTCCCGAACTACATGTTCTGGATCGCGGTCACACACAATTCCATCGGCAAGTTCTACGAGACTCAGAGCTACGGTGGCGGCCGTGGCGCCGCACCGGCCGGGGGACGGGAAGGCGCTCCCGCGGCAGGGCGCGGCGGAGCGCCCACTACGGGAACGCCCGTAGAAGCCGCACAAGCCGGTGGCCGCGGCCGCGGCACTGGCGCCGGTCAGAGCCGCGAGTGGTATCGTCCATATCCGGTGCCGCCCGAGGGAGTGCAATGGAGCGGTCGCGCCAACATCAACATGCAACAGTCGGCGATTCTCATTGCCATGAATGCCGTCGCGAAAAACCGGGAGATGTTCCTCGAGAACTATTACATCAAGAACAAAATGATGATCGAGCAGGGCAAAACGCGGGCACCGCACGCCTACGTGATCCCCGCGCAACAGCGCCGGCGCGTCGAGGCCGCCGAGCTGATGAATTTCATGCGCCGCGAGGCTGTGGATGTGCACACCGCTACCGCGCCATTCACGCTCGGCAAGGTTCAGATAGCGGCCGGTGATTACATTATCCGGCTTGATCAGCCCTATGGCGGCCTGGTCAAAACGATGCTCGGCGTGCAGTGGTACCCGGAACAGAATCCACGGCCGTATGACGACACAGGCTGGTCCCTGCCCCTGCTGCGCAACGTGCAGATGCACAGCATCGATGACAAGACCGTCTTCGACAAGCCGATGGCCCTGGCAACGGCGGATTTCAAGGCGCCGGGAACCATCACCGGAACCGGCAGCGCGCTGGTCATCGAGCACACGACAGACAGCAATCTCGTCACGTTCCGGTTTGCCAATGCCAGGATGAAGATGTCGGCAGCCGAACAGGCTTTCGAACTCGGCGGGCATAAATTCGTTCCCGGGGCCTTCATCATTCCGAATGCGGATCGCGCGGCGCTCGAGCCGCAGATCCGCGAGTACGGACTGCTGGCCTGGGCCACCGACACAATGCCCAACGTGCCGATGCATGACCTCGATGTGCCGCGCATCGGCTATCTCCACTCCTGGTCCAGCACGCAGGACGAGGGCTGGGTGCGCATGGTGTTCGACAAACTCAAGGTGCCGTACACATACTTCGGCGACAACATGGTGCGCCAGGGCAACCTGCGCGCAAAATACGACGTGATCATCTATCCCAACGGGCCGGTCACCGTGGATGGCGGCGAAATACCGGCCACGGGCGCGCCGCTGCCATACAAGAAGACCGACCTGACGCCGAACGTCGCCACGGCGCCCGATTCCACGGAGGACCGGCGCGGCAGCCTGGGCCGTGACGGCCTCAGGGCACTGGAAGCCTTTGTGCAGGAAGGCGGCGTGCTCATCGCAGAAGGCACGGCCGCCACGCTGTTCCCGGAATACCGGCTCATCCCGGGCGTGTCGATAGACCAGCCGCAGGGCCTGTTTGCACCCGGGTCCGTCATGAAGGTGCTGCTTGGCGATAAAACCAGCCCGATCCTGTACGGCTACGACCAGAACGCTATGGGTGCCATGTACAAGAACGGGCCCATTCTGGCCGTGGGCGGAATTGGGGGAGCCGGGCGCGGTGGCGGCGGCGGACGCGGCGGCGGCTTGCCTGCCGGTGTCGGCGGCGGCAACCTGCAGCCCATGGCGGCTCCTCCACGCCTGACAACTCTTGAAGGGGGACCCCCGGCCAGCGCCACAACCGGCGCCGGACAGGGCGGACGGGGCGGCGGAGGATTTATGGGCGGCGGCGGACGCGGCGGCTTCGGTGGCGGCGCCGCAGCTGCGAATGCTCCCCGCATCCTGCTGTCGTATCCGAGCGACCCGAACGACCTGCTCCTCTCGGGCGGCCTTGTCGGCGGCGAGAACCTGGCAGGCAAGCCTGCGCTCGTCGACGCTCCGCTCGGCAAGGGTCACGTCGTGTTGTTCGGCGTGCGCCCGTTCTGGCGTTATGAGACGCACGGCAGCTTCTTCCTGGCCTTCAACGCGATCCTGAACTGGAACGATCTGAATGCCGGCAAAGCGGCCAACCCGGGCGCGACCCGATAACAGGACAGGAATCGATGGCGCTCGCAGAGCTGTAACAGGATAAAATGTTGATTCTTCAACTATTTCCTGTGCGAGGACCAATCAAGTTACTGGAGAGTGCGGCGATCCTTCGCCGCCTTGTTACCGGCCGCGGAATCGTATAGCCGCAAGGCGGTGCAGAAGCACCGCACTCCAAGGGCTTCGCCGTCTTCCACCGAACCAGCGCCACAGACGCCGAAGGCCTTGGAGTGCGGCGATCCTTCGCCGCCTTGGAGCGGCAACCACGGTGGTATAAAATAGCGGATGCACGAGCACCGGCTGTGCAGGGGAGAGCGATGGGAGCGCTTATCTGCGTGGCGTGGATGCTTCTTTTATCCTTGCCATTGCCTCTCGACAATCCGCCGACCGCAGGCACCAGCCTGGAATCTTCCTTATCGAAGGCAGCACATCAACAGCAGGACACCTCCAAGAGTGGTTTCACCATCAGGAGCAGCACGGACCTGGTCACTGTGGACGCGATCGTGCGTAATTTTGCGGGAGCTTTCGTGGGAGATCTGCAGGCCGAGGACTTCGTCGTTTACGATAGATGAATCTTAAAGAGCGATATGTCCTGGGATTTACGCCCTCCAACCTTGGCGAGCCGGGAAGCTACCACCGGCTGCTTGTTACGTTCGACACGGCCGAGCGGTGCCCCAAGTGCCAGATCCAGGCGCGTACCGGCTACTATGCCGGAGCACAGGATGGCACTGCTGCCAATGCTGGTGTCCCGGCTCCTCCCTGGCCCGCGGGCGCCTCACCCGGTTCGGTCAAGCCGGCCGGCATCCCCCTTTTTAACCGTCCTGCGGACATGGAGGAAGCGCTCGCGCAGAATGCCATTTTCACCGCCCGCAACTACAATATGGACCTGGACGACATTCTTTTTGACGTCAGCGCTGCAGAGGAACGTGATGCCAAGGGAAGACCACAAGTCAAGATTGGCCTTCAGATCAACGCCGCAAACGTTCTGTTCAAGATCGCCGACGACCGGCATGTGGGCCGACTGAGGATTACCGTCTTTTATGCGGACTCTAAAGGGAAGTCCCTGGGCGCCGACTGGAAAATCATGGACCTGCGCCTCACGGAGCAGACCTATCAACAAATGCTGCGGCGGGGCATACCCTATTCCACCACCATACCTCTAAAAATCCCGGGCCAGAGAATCAAGGTGGTAGTCTACGATCCGGGGAGCGTAAGACTGGGCAGCCGGCTCGCGCAGATAAAATGAGACCTACTAGATAATAATGATATATAGGTCCGGCTCTCCCCTTTGATTTCCTTGTGCGCGGCGGCATCCGCATCGCGCGGTTCGTCGACCCGCAATTCCTGTCCACTCAGGGGCTATTCAGCATCCCGCCCGGTGTCTCGACGGACACGGTTTTCTATTTTCGGCTGTTCGGCGCTTTCCTGGAGGTCTCGAAATACCGGGGACTGGCCCAAGCGCCCCGTTTCAGAAACCCAATAACCAACACTTTGGTCGGGCGCGGGTGGTGGACTGTCCCCGATTATTTCACAGCTTCTAAGGCGCAAAGACTCGAAGTCAACAAATTGGATGACTGCGTGCTTCGCGGCTTAGCGTCTTCGTGTCTTTGCGGTGTGATTTTTTTGGTTGCGGCTCTGCCGTGCATAGAATATTCCGCCTGAGTCTATTGCCTGCTGTAAACCAGATTGCCTCCTATGTAAGTCTTTTCCACCTTGAGGGAGAGAAGGGATTTGGGCGGCACCGTCAAGATATCATCGGAGAGAACGATAAAGTCGGCCAGCATGCCGGGCGCAATCTGCCCTTTGATATTCTCCTCGAATCCGGCGTAGGCGGATTCAACGGTATAGGCGCGCAGCACCTCCGTTCGAGTGAGGCATTGCTCTGCGTGCCAGCCGCCTTCCGGCTTGCCGTCGGGAGATTGGCGGGTCTCCGCGGCATACATACCCCAGAACGGATTCGGAGTTTCTCCCGGAAAGTCGGAATTGAGCGGCACCCGGACGCCGGCGTTCAGAAAGGACCGCCAGGCATAAGCTCCTCGAATCCGTTCGGGGCCCACACGGGTCTCCGCCCACGGCATGTCCGAAGTGCAATGCGGCGGCTGCATGCTGGAGATGATGTTCAGCCGTGCGAACCGCGGAATGTCCTGGAGAGCGATGACCTGGGCATGCTCGATCCGCAGCCTGGGATCTCTGGCCTCGCGCGATTCCCTGAGCGCGGCCTCGTAGGCGTCGAGGGTGATCCGGTTGGCGCGGTCGCCGATAGCGTGAACGGCGACTTGCATGCCGGCCTTCAGCGCTCTGGATGTTACCTGGTGGATGGTGTCCTGCGAGGTGGTCAATTGCCCGCGCGTCGCCGGCGCGTCGGAGTAAGGGTCAAACAGAGCGGCGCCGCGCGAGCCGAGGGCGCCGTCGGCAAAGATCTTGATGCAGCGGATGGTCAGCCATTGTCCGGGATCAATTTCGGGACCGTGCTGCAGAAAGGGCTCTATGAGTTCCCTGTCTGTGACATCGAGCATGACATAGACTCTGTTCTTGAGCTGTCGCTTGGCAGCCAGCGACCGGAGCGCTTCCAGCATAGCCTTCGACACGTTTGCGTCATGAATCGTTGTCAGACCGTATTTCAGGCATTCCTCTCCGGCGCGGGTAAAAGCTCTTTCCAGCAACTCCAGCGAAGGAGGTGGGATGTGCCTGGTGAGCAGCCCCTGCGCATCGTTTTTCAGGATGCCGGTCGGCATGCCCGTTTTGGGATCTTTGAGAATCTCCCCGTTTGGCGGATTTCGTGTGTCGCGGGAAATGCCTGCGATTTTCAGGGCCCTTGTGTTCGCCCAACCGGCGAAGCCATGGAGCCCTCTGAGCCATACCGGATGATTGGGCGCGGCAAGGCTCAATTTTTCGTTCGTCGGATAGTTTTTAGCCCACGCGCCTTCATCCCATCCCCAGCCGGTGATCCACTCGCCCGGCGGCGTGCTGGAGGCCCGCTCTCTCACCTTCTGGACTACTTCGTCCGGAGTCCCGGCGCCTTCGACGTTCAATTCCAGGAAGCTCTGCCCGAAGCTGAGCAGATGAACATGGGATTCTACGATGCCGGGCATGACGGTCTTGCCGCCCAGGTCTTCTTGCGCAACCCCTGGATAGGCGCGCCGTATTTCTTCGCTGGTGCCTGTGGCCACGATTTTACCGCCGCTCACCGCGAAAGCCCCGGCTACCGGAATAGTGTCGCTCATGGTGATGATATGGCCGTTGAGGTAAATCCGTTCGGCGTGGGGAGAGGTATGACACGCGATCAGGCAAGCGGATGCCAGGATGAACATCACCTCCAAGACGGTACGAAACGCCAGGTTTTTCGACATAACTCCTCCCCGTGCCATGGAGAAATACTACTCGGGATTTTTAATATCTGCCCGATTGTCGAGCGGGTGTTTCCAAACCAGGCCTGGAAACCGGGCGAAATCGCGATCCGTGGTCATCCACCGGCAACCGTGCTCGAGCGCGAGCGCCGCGAGATAGGCATCTTGCACCATGTTGCCGCGGCAGTCGGCTTTGCGACACAAAGCAAGGAAAAGGGCCCAATGATGATCGCCGGCACGTAAGGCTATCGCCGCGGGAGCAGCGATGAGCGTTTCGATATAGGCCTCGACGACGCGGCGCGGCGTAGGGGTCCGGTAGACTGCCGGATGCGTGCCGATGCGCAGAACAGCAGCGAGCACCGGCTCAAATAACGCGAGAGGTTCGTCTCCCTCCAGTGTTTTTTCGAGCCAGGCGCGATATTCGCGGTGGCGATCGCTCTCTTCCCTGAGGGCATAGAGAAGCAGGTTGACGTCACAGGCGATCATCGCAGCCCATCCATGCGGTCGTAGACGCCTTCCATGTTATCCAGCGTAACGCCCGGCTGCAGCCCGTCACCCTTGAAGGTGGGCAGGCGCAGCTGCTTCCGCACGGCGATTCGCTCCCGCTTAGCCAACCTCAGCCTCAGGGCCTCCTCGATCAATGCGGCCAGGGTGGTGCCGTGCTTGGCGGCGTATATACGCGCCTCGCGGTGGAGCTTGTCGTCGAGCGTGATCATGGTTCTCATGCAACAAAGCATATCAATAAAGCATAAATATGTAAATCACTTGTGAGTCAATATCCGGCAATGCCATAAATCGTAAGGACAAGCTATTCAATGCCCGCTTCCTGGTCCGGAGCATCTCGCCGGGCAAAATGGGTATCTGCTCGTCCCACAACCGCTATGCCCGCGGACCGCGGCGCTTAAGCTCCGCTCTGGCCAATGTCCTCAAGGAGAACGAACCTCAAAGACCCCAAAGACCCCAAAGAACCAAGAGCGGTGTTAACAATAGGTTTGGCTGCGCCGGAGCGGCAGCCAAAGCTGTAATCCGATGATCCACTCATCCCTCCCTGGCAGCACATCCTGCTTTCTTTGAGGTCTTTGAGGTCTTTGTGGTCCAATGGAAATCAGTGCGGCCGGCACACAGTGTCTGAATTGCAGCCGGGGGATAATTCCGGATGCTTCTATTCCGAATCGATGTTATTCTGTCGCAGCCGGTAAGTCGCCTCAGCCCTGTTAAAAGCAATTTTCTATCGACGTGATTCCCTGGGGTGCCGGGATTTCAGGAAACACCGCAACGCTGCCGGCTGCACGGATGATCGCAACTGTAAGGACCTGGATTCATCGAATGATGGAAGGAGGGTAACCCGTCATGCCGGAAGAAAAAAAACACAGCCCTATTGTCCCTGCTGAATCGAATGTTCGGGAGTTTACCTTCCGCGCCGTGTTCCTGGGCGTGCTGATGGCTGTGGTGATGAGCGCGGCCAACGCCTACCTGGGCTTGAAAGCCGGGATGACCATCGCCGCTACCTACACCACGGCGGTCATCGGCATGGCGATTCTGAAGCTACTCAAGGGCACGCTGCTGGAAGAGAACGCGGCGCGAACGGTCGGATCCATCGGCGGCAATGTCGCCGCCGGGGCGATTTTCACTCTGCCGGCTTTTTTCATCGCGTCGGTGTGGCCGTCGTTTTTCTCGCTCGAACACTACATCCTCTCCACCATCATTCTGGTCGTCGCGGGAATCCTGGGAATCATGTTCGTTACCATGCTGCGACGAGTGCTCGTCGAAGATGCGGAATTGCCGTTTCCCGAGTCCATCGCCGCATCGGAGATCCATAAATCGGGCCAGGCCGGAGTGCAGAATTCCCGCTACCTCTTCACCGGCATGGGAGTCGGCGCCTTTTTCAACACGCTGGTCGAGTTCAAGTTTCTGGCCGCCGGCTGGCAGAAAGTCGTCAGCCTCACCAGAGGATCCATTCTCCTGCGGGCGCCGGGAATGAACCCGGCCTATTTCGGCGTCGGCTATATTATCGGCCCGAGGCTGGGCGCCCTGAATTTCAGCGGCGGTGTGCTCGCCTGGGGATTGCTCACACCGGTTATTGCGTACTTCATCCACCGCGACAATCTCTCTGCGGTCACCAACTGGACTACCGAGTTGACCTTCATCTGGCGGAACACGGTGCGCTACATCGCCATCGGCGGCATGCTGGTCGGGGCGTTCTTTACGCTATACAAAATGAGAACTAATCTCATCAACGGATTGGCAAGGTCGTTTTCCTATATGAGGTCCTCGGCCGCCGGAGGCTCCGCGTTGCCGCGCACGGAGAAAGACATCAACCTCCGCTGGTCCCTTCTGGTCATTGCGGTCATCGCTCTCGTGATGCTTTTCATCTTCAATTACTTCACGGCCCGTCTCGTTCCTGCGGGCATTGCTGCCGTTGTCAACCTGCTCCTCGGTTTTGTATTTGCAGCAGTCTCCGGTTATCTGGTCGGCATCATCGGCGTCAGCAATAATCCCACCAGCGGTTTGACGGTTTCCGTATTGATCATCGTCGCCTTCCTGATGGTCGCTTTGGGCATGCAGGGCGAGGCGGCGGTGGCTGCGGTGCTCGGCGTGGCGGCCTTTACCTGCACCAGCGTCTCCGTCGCCGGTGAGATGATGCAGGACCTCAAGGCCGGCCAGATTCTCGGCTGCACGCCGTGGAAAATGCAGTTGGGCGACATCTTCGGGGTTACGGCTGCCGCGGTGGCGATGTTCTTCGTGCTCTCCCTGCTTCATCTTGGCGACGTCAAGCGTGTGGTGGGCGCTGAGCTCGAGAATCTCGAAAAGACGCAGGTGATGTCGGTTGTTTATAAAGGAAAGAATCCGGAACTCGCCGGTAAGACCTATACCATCGAACAGGTTCGTGCGCTGGCCCCTGAAGAGCAGAACGATGTTCTCGGCACCCAGGCCGGGTTCGGCGGCGAGAAGCTGGCAGCGCCTCAGGCCAGCCTGATGGCTATCGTGGCCCGCGGCATCGTCGAGGGCAAAACGGAGTTCATCCTCATAGTCGTCGGCATGTTCATGGGCATCGCGCTGATCATGATGCAGGTGAAAAGCCCGATGCTGATCAGCGTAGGCATGTATCTTCCCATCGACACCTCGTTTGCCATTTTCGTCGGCGGCCTGATGAAGGGATTTTTGGATACCATCGCCGAAAAACGGAAGATGGCGGGGCCCACACGGGACGCGATGAACAATGTCGGTGTTCTGCTCGCCTCCGGATTGATAGCCGGCGAAGCGCTCATCGGTTTGCTGTTTGCCGGTCTCGCGTTCGCGGAGGTGGAAATATTCCAGGCCTTCGAATCTCCCTGGTATCTGTGGAGCGTGGTGAGCATCGGCATCATCGGATGGCTCTTAATCCGCCTGCCGTTGCGGAGCGCGAAAAAATAAATCCCCGCGGGGAATGCCCCGGTTTCGCTCACAGGAGTCAGCGGGGATGCATACGCCAAGACCAGTTTCGGCCTGGTGAAGGCCAACCGCATCGGTGGAACCCTGACGATCGAAAACTCCAATGGCGGCGTGACGGCGACTGCCATCAATCAGAATGTCGATGTGCGCACTTCCCTCGGTTCGGTGAGCCTTGACGGGGTCGGGGGGAACGTCGCCGTCACCAACCCGAATGGTTCCGTGGAGATATCCGGGGTCGCCGCCACCAAGGGCGGAACCGGCTGCAACCACATCATCGTGCGGACTTCATTTTCACCGCTCCGGGTCTATCTGTCCGATAAGGCCGGCTTTGCCGTAAGCGCCAAGACATCATTCGGCGAGATTGTCAGCGAGCTGCCCGTGACTGCCTCTGGGGAGATCTCTTCTCAATCGCTGACCGGCCAGATCGGAAACGCCGCCTGCGAATTGAACCTCACCAACGGTAACGGCAACATCGAAATCCTCAGCGCCGCCAAGAAGCGCTGAAGGGCCCTGTACCTTGTACGCATTTGTGCTGGTGTAGATATAATTGCAAGACCGGTGCCG
>CAYGWQ010000156.1:0-12035 GCA_964353465.1 uncultured Acidobacteriota bacterium
AAGTGCAGGAGGACCTGACCCTCGACGCTCTTGCGCGGGGCTATCGGAAGTGGCTCGACGAACCGATCCCTGCGCTGGCAGACCACACCCCTCGGGAAGCTGCCAGGGATGCCACGCTGCGCCCGAAGCTGGCCGACTTGATCCGCGGATTGGAAGGCAGGTACCAGCTGTCTCTCAAACAAGGTGATCCGGCTTATGATCCGTCCTGGATGTGGAGCGAGCTTGGGCTGGCGGACAGCTCCATGCCCGCGCATCCGCCTCCTCTTGCCCACGAGCGCATGGCCTCAATGACGCCCGGCGTCGGCGAGCTCTGCCGGGCGATAGCGGAAAACGTGCGCCGGCAGCTTGGTTTCGACGATGTCTCCACGATCGTAACCGCCGAGGAAACGAAAGCAAACCTCGAAATCCAGCGGTTCCTGCGCCAGTTCCGGAGGGATCCCGGACCTGAGCCCCGGTCCTCGGAGTCATGCGAACATGATGCCTCTTCCCTAGAGCGGCACATTCTGTTCATGACCAACTTCGAGCTGCACCGGCGTAAAACATTTTGGGTTGACGAATCGCTGGCCTACATGTTGGCGAAGACCGATCTGGACGTCTTGGGCCGCGAGCTGCGCGTGCCGTTTCCCTGCTTCGCCCTCGTCTTCACGGACCGCTACGCGCTCTCTCTGGCGGAGCGGGTGCTCTCTGCCGACCGGGACTGCCCGCTCGCCGGACATTTTCTGAAGGTCGCCACCGTATACGTGACCGAGGAGCGGGGGGCCGCGAGTCGCGTCCTTCGCATGGGATTTGCCCTGGATGCGCTCGGAGCCGATCCGCCACACCTGGTCGTGCGCGAGGTCCCGTTGGCGGAGGATGCGCCGGTTCGGCACTATCTGGATGGCCTGGCGCCCAAAAGTGTCCTGAGCTCCCAGGTGCCCGATTCACACCCCCTCCGAGGATTGCTCCACCTTGCATTCAACGCGATCCTCTATGCCACGAGTGCCGGCGTGGAACCGCAGCTCCGGTGCAGTCCCGGAGGCATCCCGGAAAGAAAATTTGGGCCGAAAGCTGAGCCGCTGGTCTTCAGTTCCGAAAACGTCTACTTCCTGCCGGGCGCCATCGAAATTTCTCGTGTGCGCCAATTGCAGCAACTGGAGCGAGTCTCCGGCGGGCGGAGCATCCTGCATCGCTTTATGGTCCGCGGCCACTGGCGCCGCGCCGCCACCTCGTGGAAAGACCAGCGCATGCGCTGGATCGAGCCTTATTGGAAGGGGCCGGACATCGCCGCGGTGATCGAGCGGACCTATAAGCTGAAGCCGTGATCGCACTCCCAGTAAACGAATCAGCCCGGTTGCTCAGAAACCCTATTCGAGAGTGCACCCTGAGAAGCAACATATCAATTGGCGGCAACTATTCGATCAACTTGGGTTTTGCTGTGACCTGAGCACCAGAGTCGCTCTCTCGGCCAATTTGAGAGCATACAGTATTTGCGCAGATTTTTGCGTGGGCCAACCCGAAACGGTCGCATGGCGTTCCGGGGTGTTATCTGGATCTATTTCGAGTCCCACTTCCTTCACGTCGGCGGTTGTGAGCTCTGCTCGTCCGTACAGCTTCTTTGAAACGTGGGTCTCGCCAAGCCGCCAAATCTCCACGTCGGAAAGACCCCCAGTGAAAAAAACGGACAGCTTGAGATCTGGAGGAGGAAGGAAAGCATTTCGCCTGATGCGATTTCCTGCAAACTGGTTCTTATGAGTGAGAAAGCGATTTATGAGATTGCCCCAGCTGGGCCTCGGATCAGTCCCGATGCGAAAAAAGGCGGCAGAGATTGTCCATAATCGCTTTAGGAAGCTCATCGCCAAAATATTCGGTCCCGTGAGTGTCGCTTCTTCCGAAAAGTCCAGCATAGCTCAGTTTGCTGCTTGAGCCAATACTCACCGTGAACACTCTGCGCGGTTCCAAGTACCATTCGAAGGAAATCTCACCATCAGGATCGATGCTCAGCTCGGGCTTCTTTAGTGTAGCAGGAAGCGTGCGCAAGAAACGGCAGGCGTGGTCGACAGCGATGAGATTGGCAGGGCGAGCCCCGTATCCATCCCAACCTGGCAGGGCCGACTCACCTGCGACTTCGAACAGGGAAGAAATCGATCCGTACAGTTCCCCAAGGGAAAAGCTCTGTTTGAAATCATCCATGACCTGATCAATCCGCTTCCTGACAGTCTCCGCTTCCTCGCTTACACCGCGGTCAGTGGGGGAACTCAGAGAGCTTACGTTATAGATAAGAGCCAGTTGTGCCGCGGTCATTCGAATAATCTCGCCGTTTTTTCAGTAATGCTGCTGAAAAAGATCCGGTTCTTCAACTGCCGGAGTTGCTCGAACTCAGATCGAATCGTTTCATCAGAAATCTCATATTGCCTACTTCTATGTACGTCAACATCCAGAATAATGTTAACAAAATTTGGATCGGCAGGTCCCACCATTGCCTGAGTAATAGTTGCTTCGGCACCGAATTCCGATGCAGGAATCACTATCCTTGTCAAAAACCCGGCTACTTGCTTTGGCAAATCTGGTGGCACTATCGGCGGAGAATTAAGGTATTGGGAAAAATCGCCGAACTGAATGGGGAGCCGAAGTTCGTTAATGTAGCGCACGGCAATCCTCATGATGAATTCTGGAACCATTATTTTCTCGTAAAGCTTCCACAATCGAAAAGCCTCAGGAAAAATACTCTCCCAGGAAGTATAGGGCTTGAGTCGGCTGAAAGTGAATCCGTCGATCCGAAATTGCGCTACATTTTCGCCATTCGTGGAACGAAAAATGACTCCCGTCAATCCCGTTTGTCTTGCAGACTGAGATAGTTGATCCTTCTCGACTTTCAGCTGACCCTCGAAACCAACCTGTTCATCGATACGGGGGTAGTCGCTTCCAATCTCGTGTTTGAGCGAATGAAAAGCAACCGGCCTGAAGCTGTCAGGGGCCTTCACCCGGCAATCAATAATTGCTTCTCTGATAGGAGCGTGCGGGAGGTGCCTTATGTTCGCCATATTTTCTATATGAATCCCAATATTACAACATACTTTAATAGATTGCTGGAAAGCAATCGATGTATCGCATTGCAGGGGGCGGCCGTATTCTCGGGGATGGCGGGGATGGAAGTACTACCCGCAACACCGGCTCTGCAATTCCCACGGGCTGAGGGTGACGGTCTGTCATTATCCATCCGGGTCGTCGAAATGGAATCCAATCGAACACCGCCTGTTTTCCGAGATCAGCAGGAACTGGGCTGGCTAACCGCTGGAGAGCTATGAGACAGTTCTCAAGTACATTCGTTCGCCTGCGACATCAAGTGGACTGAAGGGGAGCGCTTGTCTGTCGGAGAAGCGCTACGAGCCGCGAGCAGCTTGGGTCGCACCGTGCGGCCGGCATGAGCGACGCCGCAATGAAGCCTGATACTCTTCCCCGTGAAGTGCAGGAGGACCCGACCCTCGACGCTCTTGCGCGGGGCCATCGGAAGTGGCTCGACGAACCGATCCCTGCGCTGGCAGACCAACACCCCTCGGGAAGCTGCCAGGGATGCCACGCTGCGCGCGAAGCTGGCCGACTTGATCCGCTCACCCGGCGGTTCATACCGCGAGCCCTTCTTCGTGAATGTTCCGAAAAATTGAGAAGTCACCGCGCTGCTCGAGCATCAGGCGGTCGGCGATCAGGAGTGACAATACGAAGCCGGAATTCAAGGAGATGACTCCTGCCAACCGCCGGACGCGCCGCTTTTCCTCAAAGGAAATACAATGCGAATCGATCTCCACAAGCACATCGACGTCGGAGTCGGTCGCGGCATCTCCCCGGCGCGCGAGCCGAAGAGAGTCAAACGAAAGGACCAATCTGGAAACTCCCTTTGAATCCCAAATCGCAATTCCCTGAGAACAGCTTGTTCTTCCGTGGACAAATCCAAGATGGTCTTCATAGGTCCTTCTTTGAATGGATCGGTGCCGTACGTCACCCGCGGGGAAAAGGGTGCAACCCCATCCTTTCTCCAGACAGACATACTTGGGGACTATTCTAGCACTAATCGCTTCGTGCGGTGAAACCCGTCGGCGATCAGTGGACTGCCCATCCGGGATAGGTGCGGTTGCGTCTGCGTTTCGCCCGTCACCCCGTGCGGGAGGCGCCCCACGCCACCAATCTCGGGCCGGTCGTCAAATGTGCACTGCCTGGCCGTTTCCAAAGCCGCCTGTCAGGCGACTTCAAGAATCAGGGTATCGGCAAGAGATTTCGGGACCAGTCGTTTCCCGCCCTTGCCGCGTGTCTGACGCAGGTCGACAATTCCGACGGCTACCAACAGCCGGACATCCTGATAAACGGATTTGAAATCCCGGGACGCCAGAATCGCCAAGTTGGAGATGGACGCCGGTTTGCGGTCGCGGATGATATGCCACAGCTCCAGGCGGCAGGGCGTAAGCACGTTGCGAACGGCGTCGAGCGATTCGAAGTATTCGCCCTTCTGCTCTTTGATAGTTTCGCCGCGATCAATCTTCTGCGCAGCCCCCAAAAGCTCGGCGTTGAAATCGACACGACTTTTTACCCTGATCCTTTTCGTCCTCATCGGTTGATCTCCTCGATCCTGGAAACATGCTCCAGAAAATCCTTCATGAGCTGCTCGAAGCTGCTGAACCGGTACCGGATCTCCCCACTCCGCCAGCATGCACATTGGGTCCTATGCCCTTCATTATGGTACATCATACCATAGGTGGGCTCTGTGCGTGACAGTGCTTTTTTCTTCTTCGGATCATACAGTCATTGCAGCCCAAGAGTGCCAAAAGGGGCTCCCTGTGCTTGGCGCAACTCCCCCGTCGAGCATTTGTATTCCGGCCCGAGCCCTCATCCCGGGCGAGACGAACGATGGCGGAATGCTGTTTGCGGACCGGCCTGCACCCTATCGGTCTAGGCAGATTGGGCCAACGGATTTCGTGCTACGCCCGCGCGCGGGTGACCACACTCGGCCATGCGATCCTGCCGCTTCTTAATCGAGCGTTCACGCTGGACCGTTTTTTTGAGGCTTGCCTTTTTATACAAAATTTTATATATTGAGGGTGTGGGAAACAAGCCGGTTGTTTGGATGGGCTCTTCGATCAATGCTGTGCGCGCGTTCCCGGCAATAGCCCGTAAGCGGGCCGGGTATGAACTCTATCGGCTGGAGCAGGGGCTTGATCCCAGCGATTGGAAGCCGATTCCAACTGTGGGCCTTGGTGTGCGCGAAATTCGGATCCAGGCCGGCGCGGCCTTTCGGATTTTGTATGTCGCCCGGTTTGCAGAGGCAGTGTACGTGTTGCACGCATTCGAAAAGCGAACACGCAAGACGCGGCAGGCGGACGTCCAGTTGGCAAAAAAGCGTCTCGCCGAAGTAATGCGGCTCCGAGAGTCGCGCTAGGAGTGACCATGGCAACAAGAGTGCGGCGATCATCCGGCAATGTATTTTGCGATCTTGGATTTCAAGCCGGCAAAGCTGCAAATCTGCGGCTTCGGGCCGATCTGATGATCCAGCTCCGCAAACTCATCGAGGCGCGGAGCCTCACGCAAGCTCAGGCAGCGCAGCTACTTAAGGTCTCACAGCCCCGGGTGAGCGACTTGATGCGCGGTAAGATCGATGTGTTCAGCATCGACACCCTGGTGAACATGATTTCCCATGCCGGCGGCGATGTCTCACTGGTGGTGAAACAACGATCCAAAGTGGCCTGACGGCACGTAGAGTGCCATTCGTTGCGCCGCGAGACAAATCCGCCAGATCATCCCAAATCAATGAACAGGAGTCCCGCGACGGCCAACGATGGCAGTTGCCTGACGAGGTGGATTCCCGAAGCCGCCCAAATCCGGAGTATTCACGAAGCTTAAATGGAACAGAACTTTGGGACACAGACAAAAACGGATAATAACGGACTGGATCCGTGTACCGCGCCCTGGAGGCCCTAAGGACCAGCGGCCAAAACCCGGCCAGTGTTGAGCCGTGTCCAAAATGCACTTTCAAGCAACTTGTGCGGAGCGATCGATTCTCTAGCCGGCCCTCCACAGTGCGTGCTATAAAACTGGCATGAGTGACCAAGTGGGCAGAAACGAGCCGTGCCCTTGCGGCAGCGGGCGTAAGTACAAAAATTGCTGTTATCGCCGGGACGCACAGGCCGCCGGCGCGCGCGGGCGCACCTATCCGGATGCCGATTGGCAGCGGATGCGCAGAACCGAGGGCGAGGTCATCGAAGCGATCGTGGCGTTCGCGCGCCGCCGTTTCGACGAAGGGCTGTTCGAGCGGGCCTTGCGCGAATTCAGCGCCGGCAGCACGATACCGGAAGCGCATCTGGCCGAGTCGATCTTCATCCCCTGGTCCGTATTCAACTGGCTCCCCTCACCCGCCGGGAAGTCTCTGGTCCGGTTCAGGCGCGCGCAAGAACCCCTGGCTCTGGCCTATCTTTCGGAGCACGGCTCCGATCTCGACGAATACCGGAAAGCATTCATCGCGGCGGCCTGCAGCGAGCCCTTCAGCTTCTTCCTCGTCACCGCCGCCGAGCCGCGCCGCAGCCTCTCGCTGCGCGACCTGCTGCTGGAACGCGAAGTGACCGTCAGAGAACTTCAGGCCTCGGAACTGCTGAAGCGCGGCGATATCATCTACGCGCGCACCGTCTCGCTTGTGGGCCAGTCCATCCTCCTCGGCGTGGCGCCGGTTCCGTTGCCCCCCGATATGCATGGACCGCTGCTCGATCTCAGGGACGAACTGAAAAAATCCACGCGGACCCATGGACGGCTGGACCCAGCCGGGCTCCGGTCCCAGGATGGTTCCCTACGCTCTTTCTATTTCGAAGCAGCCGATCACACCATGAATCCGCCGCCCCCAGTCCTGCAGAACACCGACGGCGATCCGTTAACGCCCATCCTGCTCATCTATAAGCTGCGATGCACTCCGGAGCTGGCGGTGGATAAACTGAAAACCCTGGCCCTTCCGGAGTTCCAGGAAGGAATCCTCGAGGATGCCGAATTCGACCGTTCAGGCAATATCGTACGTGTGTTCCTCACCTGGCAGAAGCGAGGAAACCGGAAGCATACGGGGTGGGATAATACTTCCCTGGGCAATATCGAGATCCGCAAGGGCGCCCTCGAAGTCGAGGTGAATTCAGAAAAACGGGCCGCGAACATCCGGCGCGAAATTCAGCGCCGACTGGGGGATGATTGTTCCTTTCAAAAAGAGGAACGCCAGGCGATCGAGAACCCGCTCCGGCAGGAACACCGCGATGCCAGAAGCGGCAAACAGCGCGCTCCGGAGATTGGCAGCATGCCGCCTGAATTTCGAGACGCGATAAAAGAGCAAATGAGGGCCCATTGGGATGCGTGGCTTGACATCCCTGTCCCGGCCCTGAAACACCAGACGCCGCGCGAGGCTGCGCGCAGCCCGGAAGGGCGCGAGAGACTGGAAGCGTTGCTGATGGAATTCGAGTCTCGAAACGAATCGGGAATTCAGATCGAGCTGCGTCCCGATGTTGCCGGTTTGCGCAGAAAGCTGGGCCTGCCGGACTAGCCCCAATGCTGTTCACCTAAGGAGACTTCTCGGATCGCTTTGATGATCGGAATCGGGGTCGGAATCGCTCATGACAGAAGGCCCCTCGGGGCGGCGAGAGCCCTGCACACGGATCCAGTCCGTGTGTGTCTGTGTTCTTCCGCGTCCCAAGATGCTTTCCGAACCTTTATTCATGAATAACGCAGGGCCAGGCGGCATCAATCGAGAAAATGCGGCCGCAGGCGCTGGTAGGTGCGGGAGAGTTGTTCGGGCAGAACCCGTGTTTCCGACAGGGTGGAGACGAAGTTCGCGTCTCCCGTCCAGCGGGGCAGGACGTGCATGTGCAGGTGGTGATCGACTCCGGCACCGGCAGCCCTGCCGATGTTGAATCCGAGGTTGAAACCATCCGGGTGATACTCGCTCTGCAACGCCGTTTCACATCTCTGGGCCATCTCGAGGATAGCGTGGAGCTCGCCTTTTTCGGCGCTGCCAAGAGACGGAATGTGCCGGTTGGCAACGATCAGGAGGTGTCCGACCGCATAGGGGAACAGGTTCAGGATGACAAACAGTGCCGTCCCGCGAAAGAGGACGAAATTGGCCTCATCCTTTTCCCCCTGGGCAAGGATCCGGCAGAAGACACAGCCGGTGTCGGAAGGATCGATGCTGCTGATATAGTCAAAGCGCCAAGGCGTCCACAGGCGGTCCATTGGATGCCGACCGGATCCCTTAGATGTTGATCAAGTCCTTTATTTCCTTGCCGGGCTTGAAGTAAGGGACCTTCTTGGCCGGGACCGTGACGCCGCTTCCCGTTTTAGGATTGCGCCCCTGGCGGGAAGAACGTTGGCGGATGCGGAAAGAACCGAAGCCGCGGAGCTCGATCTTTTCGCCCCGCTGCAATGAATCTGTGATGCTGTCCAGAACGGTCTGCACGATGACCTCAGCATCCTTTTTCGTTAAATCTGACTGACCGGCGACTTCTTCAACCAACTCTGCTTTTGTCATTACGATTCATCTCCAGATTATTTCCATAGGTATTGAAATCGTATGTGAGATTCCGATCGATCGGGATTCAAGCCAAGCACCGAGCGTGCGTCTCCCAGCAGCAAATCTAAAATGGTAATCTTTCTCCTCACCGGCTTGACGACGCTCGGTTCTCCGATGATGCCGGCCATCTTGCCCGCCGCCGCCACAGCATCCTGCAACGTGCCCAGCTCATCCACCAAGCCGTTGTTCTTGGCCTCCAGGCCAGTATACACGCGGCCATCCGCCAGCTTGCGCACGTCAGCCTCGTTCATCTTGCGGTTGCTGGCCACCGCAGTGACGAACTGGCTGTACATGTTGTCGATCAAACTCTGAAAGTAGACCTTTTCGGCATCGGTGAGCGGGCGCGAACCGGAGCCGCTGTCCTTGAACTCGCCGCTCTTAAAAACAACCTCCTGCAATTTTGCCCATCTCAGCAGATCGCCGTAATTGTACCACTCTGCGATTACCCCGATGCTGCCGGTAATGCTGCCGGGATTGGCAAAAATTCTGTCTGCGCCGCAGGCGACGTAATACCCACCGGATGCGGCCACAGTAGCCATGCTGACAACCACTTTCTTGCGGGTATCGGCCCGGAACTTGCGGAGAGCCTCATAAATCTCCTGGGAAGCCGCCACACCGCCACCGGGGCTGTTGACGCGCAAAACCACGGCACGCACCGCTCCGGATCGGCCGTAGGTGTTCAGCTGCTCCACGAACTCCTTGGAATCGGCTATGAGCCCCTCCAGGTCGAGCACCGCAACCTGGTTGCCCGAAAAGGAAAACGAGGAGCCGCCGGATGCAAACATCGCCAGCGCCACGAGGGAGAGGATGAAAAACAGTAGAGCGCCCCCTCCCACCACGAGCCAAAGCAACAGATTAGATCGCCGTTCTGGCATGGCTTCAAATCCCGCCGACTGCTCTAGTCGGTGCTAGGTTTCTTCAAGCGCTGCAATTGTTCGCCGAGACGCTCTCCCATGGAGGCGTTGCCGGAGTCGGCAGACGCCATGTAGGAAGTGAATTCCAACCGGGGCTCCTCCTCCTTCATCGCCTTCAAGCTCAGACCGATCTTCTTTTCTTGCAGGTTGAGCTTGATAATCCTCATCTCTACTTCCTGGCCGACGTTGAGAAATTCCGTGGGCTTCTCGACATGCTTGTCATCCAATTCGGATACGTGGCACAAACCCTCGATTCCCTCCTCGAGCTCGACGAAAGCGCCGAAGTTGGTCATGCGGGCGATCCTGCCGCGCACCGCCTGGCCCAGGCTGTGGCGGCTGAACCAATCCTCCCACCGGTCCGGCTCAAGCTGCTTGATTCCCAGGCTGAGCTTCTGATTTGCTGCGTCGATGCTGAGAATGACGGCTTGCACCTCGTCGCCCTTCTTGAGCACCTCGGACGGGTGCTTGATGCGCTTGGTCCAGGACATATCGGACACATGGACCAGGCCGTCGATGCCCTCCTCGACTTCAACAAAGGCGCCGAAGTCCGTGACATTGCGCACCTTGCCGGTGATCACCGTGCCGGGGGCATATCGCGTCTCGATGACATCCCAGGGATTCGGCTCCGTCTGCTTCAGTCCGAGCGAGATCCGCCGTGCGTCGATATCCATGTCCAGGACCACTACTTCCACGGTATCATTGACGCTGACGATCTTTGACGGGTGCTTCACGCGCTTGTTCCACGTCATTTCGGAAATGTGAATCAGGCCCTCGATGCCCGGCTCCAGCTCGACAAAAGCGCCATAGTCGGTCAGGCTCACAACCTTGCCGTTGACGCGAATGTTCTTCGGGTAGCGCATATCCGCATGCAGCCAGGGATCCTCGGTGAGTTGCTTGTATCCCAGCGAGACACGGCCGTCTTCACGGTTGAACTTGATCACCTTCACATTCAGCTTATCTCCAACGGAGAACAGCTCAGAGGGATGGTTGACGCGGCCCCACGACATGTCGGTGATGTGGAGGAGCCCGTCGACTCCGCCCAGGTCGATGAAGGCTCCGTAATCCGTGATGTTCTTAACCACGCCCTCCATGACTTTGCCGTCCTCGAGCACTTCGAGGGTCTTAGCCTTCTCCTCTTTCATCGACTCTTCCAGTACGGCCTTGCGGGAGAGGACGATGTTGCCGCGCTTCTTGTTGACCTTGATCACGCGCATTTCGAACTCTTCGCCACGCAGGCTGTCCAGATTGCGGACTGGCCGCAGGTCGATCTGCGATCCGGGAAGGAATGCGCGCACGCCGATGTCGACCGCCAGGCCGCCCTTGATGCGCTCGATGACCCGTCCCTTGACCGTTGTGCCCTCTCGATACGCATGCTCGATCTCGTCCCAGATCTTCATCCGCTCTGCTTTTTCCCGCGAGAGCACGACGTACCCTTCAGAATCCTCTGTCTGCTCCAGAAACACATCCACGGCGTCGCCGACCTTGATGCTGACCCGGCCCTGCTCATCGGTGAACTGTGCAATCGGAATAATCCCTTCGGATTTGAAACCCACATCCACAATCACGCCACTACCTGAAATGGCAATTACTTTGCCGCGAATCACTTCTCCCTCGGAGAAGCTCTGCGTTCTTCCCTCGTGGGCTGCCAGGAGTGCTTCAAAGTTGTTATCTTCATGCTGGTCGGCGCCTGCATTCGTGTGGCTCCGAGCTTTGGCGCTTCCCTCCGCGGAACCTCCTGCGGGTTTCTGCGCGTCGTTGATATCCAATGACATTCTCTCCTCCTAATATAACCCAGGCCGGCTTGCGAAATGCCGGCTCAGGATTTTTTCAAATACTATAATTGCTCTGTGATCCGGCGGAAATAGAAGCGGATTACCCGTAGGGTCTGGATGGCAAGCCTGCAGAAAAAACAATGTTTATCATTCCTTCGATCACGAGAAGTATAGGGATGGATTTATACTCCCGCCCCTGGTCATTGTCAAGTACAAGCTTTCATAGAACTTAGCTCGCTTCGTTTGCAGGCTCAGGGGACAAGGGGCCAAGGGGTCAAGGGGCAGAGGGAAAGCGGGGTCGGGATCTGGCATGGATTGTGGCCTTCGGAATCGCTTCCGCCGCAGACAAAGTTCGTCCGACTGTAACTCTTAGTTCTTTGAAAGGCAAGTCAGTGAGCACCGGCCGCCGGGCGGCGCCTACCGTTGCGGCTTGAGCGCTCGCTACAGCGGGCGCGCCTGTCTGAATCGCAGTTGGATGCGGAACACAGTGGCAGGATCCTTTCGATTAAGTTATAATAAAAGTTTTTGTGAGGACCGTATGAAAAAAGATATCCACCCTCAGTACTATCCAGTGGCGGTGAGTTGCGCCTGCGGGAACCAGTTTTCGACTCATTCCACCAAGAAAGAGATCCGCCTGGAAATCTGCTCAGCCTGCCACCCGTTCTTCACGGGAAAACAGAAGCTGATCGATACGGCCGGTCGCATTGAACGGTTCCAGAAAAAGTACGGACTGAAATAGCGGCGCCCGAGCGGATGAGGACCCAGCTATGCCAGGTAGCGCTAAAAAAAGTT
>CAYGWQ010000157.1:0-11997 GCA_964353465.1 uncultured Acidobacteriota bacterium
CACGTTATTCCGCGCCCTCATGTCGACGTGGAAATGATCCTGCCCAAGAATACCAAAGGCAGCTTTGGCGGACGTGCTCCAGAGGGTAAATAGGCTCGGAATGCAAGCAGGACGCATTCTTTTCTGAGGTAGCCGTTGTGACCGTGAATGGAAACTCGCCTGTCGGAGGGAGCCTCGCTGAATATCTGGCCCAGGCGGCGGCCGTCATCCTGCCCCGGGGGCTTTCCGTGGCGGCCCCGCTGTCGACGATAGATCCGGGCTGGAAACTGCGCGTGGGCGTAGACCTGGGAACTGCCTACCTGGTGCTTGTCGTGCTGAGCGAGGAGGGAGTCCCGCTGGCGGGGGAGTGGCAGTTTGCACAGGTGGTGCGCGACGGTCTGGTGGTCGACTTCATCCGAGCCACGGATCTGTTGCGCGGCATGAAAGAGCGGGTCGAGCGGCGCATCGGCCGCGAGCTGACTCATGCCGCCGGCGGATACCCTCCGGGCGTGCATCCGATTGAGGCGCGGGCCAAAGCACACGTGATCGAAGCCGCCGGGATGGATTGCACCGGATCGATCGACGAGCCAACGGCGGCGAACCATGTCCTCCTCCTGAGAGAGGGTGCTATCGTCGATGTCGGCGGCGGCACTACCGGAATTGCGGTTCTGAGAGACGGCCGGGTCGATTACACGGCCGACGAGCCGACGGGAGGCACCCACTTCTCCCTGGTGATTGCCGGCGCGCTGAACATCAGTTTTGAGGATGCGGAAGCGCTCAAGGTCAGGAAGGAAGAGCAGCCTCGCCTCCTGCCGCTGGTGCGCCCCGTGATGGAGAAGGTGGCAAGCATCATCGTCCGGCACGTCCAGGGCCGGGAGGTGGAATCCATTACGATGGTGGGTGGCTGTTCAGCGTTTCTGGGCATGTCGGAAGTCATTCAGGACTACGCCGGGATTCCGACGCGCATTCCGGACCACCCGATGTTGGTCACTCCTTTGGGCATGGCGCTGCATGACCGCGCCCAATAACGAGGTATGGAGAGAATTATGAGTGATGCCTTTTCACTGCGCTGCTATTGCTACCTTGACCGCATGCAGCCTCAATTTGCCGCATTTATCGGCACCGTCACTCAGGGGGACCTGCCGACGGAAGGCATGGCGGCCCTGTATGTCGAGATGGCTCCCGGCAATGAAGTCTTCCGCGTTGTCGATATTGCCGTCAAAGCGACCGAGGCGAGGCCGGGGGCGCAGATCGTCGAGCGCGAGTTCGGCATGTTCGAAGTGCACTCACCCAACCAGGCTGCCGTCCTCGAAGCCGGCAGCGTGGTTCTCGCCCGACTGGGCCTGAGCCCCGAAGATCGCATGCGGCCGCAAGTGGTTTCCACTCAGGTGATCACCCGCATTGATCCATATCAGGCCCAGTTGCTGAATCGCTTCCGCCGGGGCAGCATGCTGGTTCCAGGAGAAACGATGCTGGTTCTGGAGTGCGCGCCGGCAGCGTATATCAACTTCGCCTGCAACGAAGCGGAGAAGACGGCGAACATCAGGCTCGTCCACGTCGCCTCGGTAGGCCGATTCGGGCGCATGTGGCTCTCGGGGAGCGAAGCCGAAATCCTGACGGCTAAGAATGCGGCGGTTCAGGCTCTGGAAAGCCTGGAGGGCCGAGGATGAGTGATGAGTAATGAGTCATGAGTAATGAGTGATGAGTACTCATTACTCATCACTCATTACTCCCAGAGTGGAGCGGTTTATGCCCAAACAGTTTTATACCGAAAAAGATGTCGAGGATATGATCAGAGGCGGCATTCTGTCGCTCGAAGTCAACGACAATGTCGTGCTGACGGAACTGGCCTACGAGCGGGCCAGATCGCTGGGAATGAAACTGCTGCGTGACAAGCCCGATCATCCTCCCAGCGCACCGGTCCGGCCCTACATTTCGAAAACGCCGGGATCGCGCTCCGCAACTCCGTTCGCCGCGCCGGTGACGGCGCCTCTTCCGCCGCCCGGGAGCGGCCCTCCGGAAAGCCGGGCGGAAAAGGTCAGCCTGCCGCAGCGCATCCGGGAGGCCGTCGTTGCCCGACTGGGCTCGCAAGTCGATGCGACCTTGTTGGACGTCATTATCCGGCGCGTTCTCAGCAGTACGGGAGTCAGGTAATTCATATGCTGTTCGGCAGAGTCAGGGGCACGGCGGTCTGCACTATCAAGTATCCGGGCACCGGGGGGCTGAAGCTGCTCGTGGTCCAGCCGCTGAACAAGAGGCTGGAACCGGTCGGCGCCTTGCAGGTGGCCGCCGATGTTGTGGAAGCCGGTATCGGCGACCTGTGCGTGATGGTGCGTTCACGCGAAGCAGCCCTGGCCATGCCTGATGTAAAGTTTGTGCCCATCGACCTGGCGCTGGTGGGCATTGTCGATGAGTTGGAGGTCCGCCCCGATGGCATGTTCGACCAGATCATGCGGCGCGGCTGGAACCAGTACACCTAGGAGTTTGCCATGATCCTGGGGAAAGTGGTCGGGACGGTGGTAACCACCATCAGCCACCGCGACTATAAGAACCGGCGGCTGCTGGTGGTGCAGCCTCTGGGCCTCGATGATGAGGCGCCGGACGAGGACTTCATCGCTCTCGACAACACTCAGGCGGGAATTGGCGACACCGTCCTCGTGAACCGGGAAGGGAACGGCGCGCGCCAAGTGCTCCAGAATCCAGACGCCTGTATCATCTCCGTCATCGTCGGTATAGTAGATTCAGTCCACATTGGGATCTGAATCTCTGCCAGAGTTCGCGGGATGACTGTTGTGAATCCCTGCTGACCTTTTCCTCGTCCAGCACCAAAACCTTCTTGTTCTTCATCAAAACCGTTCCCCCGACAATGGTGGTATCCACTAGCGCCTGGGATAAGCCGAACGCCATGTGGCCCGGAAAATTTTCTTCGTTCATTGCAGTCGGGGCGAAATAATCGATGCAAATGAGATCTGCCATCCATCCTTCCCTTATCTGTCCCACTCCCTCGAAATAGCGGTTGCAGATCTCCTGATTGTTTTTCATCAGCAGATCCACTGCCTCGCCGAAAGCAACACTCGGGTTCTTGTGGAAAAGCCTTTGGGTCCAGATCGCGCTGCGCAATTCTTCCAGCATATTGAGGGTCATGGCATCCGTCCCAAGACCGACCAGCACTCCCTTTTGCGTGGCCTTCAGGAGATCCATCACGCCGACGCCGTTATTCGAATTGGATTGGGGATTATGGACTACCGCGGTCTTCGTCTTTGCCAGAACATCCCACTCCCGGTCCTGCAGATGAACCGCATGGGCGCAGATTGTCCGCGGGCCCAGGATGCCGTGCTCTGCGAGGCGCGGCACGACTCTCCTGCCAAACCTCCTCTGACTGATCGCCTGATCGACCTTATCCTCGGCACAGTGAATGTGGAAGCCCGCCTCATACTTCTCGGCATACTGCGCACATCGGCGCAGCGTGCGCTCTTCCAGAGTAAACGATGCATGCAATCCGAAGAGAGCCTTCAACTGATTGTCATTTGCCTGCCGGCATTCCTCCAGAAAGCGCAGATTCTCCTGAATGCCTTCCCGGGCGATGCGCCGGCCGTCCCGGTCAGAGACCTCATAGCAAAGACACGCGCGCAAGCCCAGTGCTCTGATGGCATCGGCAATCCTGCCGAGCGATCCCGTAACGGCGCCCGGAGAAGAATGATGATCGATCACGGTTGTGGTCCCGTGGCGAATGGCCTCCAGGCCGGCCGCCAGAGTGCCGTAATAGCAGTTCTCCGGGGAAAGCAGGCGATCTAGACGCCACCAGAGGTTGCGCAGTTTTTCCGGAAAGCTCACGGAGGGCTCCACTCCGGTCAGCCCGCGGGCGAGAGTGGAATAAAAATGCATGTGGCAGTTGATGAATCCGGGCATCACCACCTTGCCGCCGGCATCGATCACCTGAGCCTTCACGTTCTGCGCGGACTCCTGGGGAAGGATCGTCTTGATACGGCCCTTTTCGATCAGGACGGCGTGTTTTGTCAGGACCCGGTTTGGATTCTCCAGAGTGACAATCGTGCCATTTTTGATCAAGAGTGGTTTCATTTGAGATTCCATCGAATCGGCAGGGAATGCCGGCGGATTCCGTCATAGGCGTGCAAGGCATTGGCAACGGCGGCTGCAGTGGGCACCAGGCCGATCTCTCCGACACCCTTGGCGCCAAACGGCCCGTGGGGGTCGCCGGCCTCGACGCCGATCACGATCACCTCCGGCATCTGGGGTGCCCGAATCACCCCGCATTTGCCCAGCAGCAAAGACACAGGCCTGCCGTCTTTCATGGGAAAAATTTCCGTAAGTGCGTAGCCGAGTCCCATATGAACCGCACCTTCAATCTGGCCCTCGAACAGGGATGGATTCATGATCCTGCCGACGTCATGGGCAGCGTAGATCCTGTCGATTTTCCCCTTTTCATCCAGGGTGACCACCTGGGTGGCGTAGCCGTAGGAGTAATGGGTTTCATGGCCGACTTCCGGCTTTTCTTTGCCGATCTCTGAAGTACGGTCGTACATCCATATGCCGGAATACTCCTTGCCCGCCAAGTCGCCGAGGGAATGATTCTGCAGGTCCTGCGCCAGCTTTTCCGCAGCGGCGATCAATGAGTTGCCCACCAGCGATGTGCCCCGCGAAGCGGTGGTCATGCCACAGACCGTTTCCGAGCTGGTGTCCACACGCACTTCCATGATCGACGGATCCAGGCCCGTCTGTTCACAAACGGTTTGCAGGGCCATGGTGTGGACTCCCTGGCCCATTTCTGACCAGCCGTGATAGAGGATGACTTTTTCCCCGGATTCGATGACGATCTTGGCACGCCCGATATCGGGCACGCCGTTGCCGATTCCCGTGTTCTTGATGCCGCAGGCGATTCCCGCGTAGGGAGCTTGATAGAAAGCATCCTTCACTGCCAGCAGAGTGGTGCGCAGGCCAACCCCACCCAGTAAGCGCTGTCCGGTGACGGTTTCTTTCCCCTCCGCCAGGGCGTTGTCATAGCGGAACTGCCATCGATCAAAACCTCCCTGTTTGCACAGATCGTCTATGCAGCTTTCCATGGCGAACGTTGCCTGCGGGACGCCGAAGCCCCGCATGGCGCCCCCGGGAATATTGTTCGTATAAATAGCCCGCGAACGCAGGAGCACATTGGGAACGGCGTAGGCGCCGGCGGCATGTCCCGCTGCGCGTTCCAGGACCTTCATTCCCACCGATGCATAGGCTCCGGTATCCCCGTCGATCTCGGCGATCATCCCGGTAAGCTTGCCATCCTGGTCGCATGCGACGGTATAGTTCAGGCGCATGGGATGGCGTTTGGGATGCGTCAACAACGATTCTTCCCTCGTCAGGGCGACGCGCACCGGCTTTTTCAAGAGATAGGCGAACAGGGAAGCATGACCTTGGATTGAAAGGTCCTCTTTGCCGCCAAAGGCTCCCCCTGTCGGGACCTGAATGACCCGGACGAGCTCCTCGGGGAGCCCCAGAATCCTGGCGATCTGCTTGCGATCTTCATAGGCTCCCTGCCCCTGGGAGAAAACATGGACTCCCTCCCGGCCCCGGATATCACAGGGCTTGGCAAGCGCACATTCGGTCTCCATATAGGCATGTTCAATCCGCTGGGTGTGATAGGTGCCCCTGGCGACATAGGCCGCATTCCGGATTGCCGCCAGCGGCTGACCGCGCTGCAGCTCCGTGACGGATAGAACGTTGCCGTGGGGGTGGATTTTGGGAGCGTCTTCCGCGAGCGCCTGGTCCATGGTGGTTACCGGTGGGAGCACCTCGCTGTGCACACGGATCTTTCCGGCGGCTTCTCTCGCGATGGCCTCGGTTTCGGCTACAACACCCGCGATGATGTCGCCGACATAACGAGTCTCCTCGCCAATGGCCACCATGATGGGCCAGTCATCCATGATGAGCCCGGCAAACCGCCGGCCCGGGATATCGGCAGCAGTAACAATCCTGATCACCCCCGGCGTGTTTTCAGCTTCGACGGTATCAAGAGCCAATATCCTGGCCCGGGGATGATCCGAGAATCGGAGAGCGCCATGGAGCATCCCATCTTCTTCCAGGTCGCTGACGAAGGGGATTTTTCCCAGGACTGTCTGATAAGCCTGATGTTTGGCCAGACGGCTGCCTATTCTCCCCGAGGTCTTCTCCTCAGGGAGACTCTCCTCGCCGCGCAACACCCTTGCGGCATATAAAATGGCATCGACGATTTTTTTATATCCGGTGCAGCGGCACAAATTGCGTTCAATGGCCTTGTGGATCTGTTCCCGTGTGGGATCGGCATTGTGCAATAACAAAGCCCGGGCGGCCATCACCATCCCCGGCGTGCAAAATCCGCACTGGATGCCGCCCTTCAGGGCGAAAGCCCGGGCAAAGACATCCTGGATTCTCTGTTCGAGACCGTCGGGTGTAATGACCGACTTGCCGCGAATCCGTTTCATCGGTGTCTTGCAGGAGAGGACCGCCTTTCCGTCCAATATTACGGTGCATCCTCCACAGGCGCCTTGGCCGGAACACCCGACCTTGCAGGAGGTGTTTCTCTCCACACCACGGAGATAATGCGAAAGCGTCAGGTCCGGATCCCCTTCGTATGCCCTGTGCTTGCCGTCGAGTATAAACTCCACTGTCCTCCTTTCCCATGAACCCGGATCCATCAACGAACCCGCCCGCATGATTCACGAATCGTCGATGCCGATACGGCCACGGCGCAGCGGAGCCGCTCCCAAAACCAAAGTTCGCCGTAGAGCCCCGGAGAAACGGAGCCTCGAAGAGGCCGCAGATGATAGCCCCGGCCGTGAGGCCGGGGTTCTCAGGCAATGTGAATGAGCGCCAAAGGTGCGGCACAAGACATCGGTGCCGGTCCTTCGGACCTCGATTCCTTGTCTCACTCAACCCCGCCCTCACGGGCGGGGCTATTCACTGCCGGCGCTTTGCGCCTCGCTATTCCGGGTGTCGGCGGCGAGAATCCTCTCGTTCGCACAAGGAATTCGCGATCAAATAGTACAATACACCCGCGGGAAGGCGGCGTAGAAAGCTGCCGCCGCTACCAGATGATCTGCCGGCAGTTGATCATCCACCGTATGGGCGTACACCTCATCTGCCGGGCCGAATCCAATGGTCGGGATCCCCGCCATTCCCATAGTGGCGATCCCGTTGGTCGAAAAGGTCCATTTCCCCAGCTTGGGCTCTCTGCCATACATGCGACGATAGGCTTCCACAGCAGCCCTGCAAAGCGGATGATCCTCTTCCAGCGTCCAGCTGGGATAGTACTTTTCGGTCTCATAGACCAGGCCACGGTAGCTGGGAACGCGGTATTTCAATACCTCAACCGTCGCCTCCACTCCTGCCCTGTGGATCGCATCGACCACTTCCGCCACAGCGATCTGCCGGATCTCTCCGCGCGTCAGGCGCCGGTCGAGGTGGATGTACGCCCGGTCGGGGACTGCGCACAGCGATGGCGTGTCACATTCGATATAGGCTACCGTCACCGTTCCCTTGCCCAGGAATGCATCTCCGGGCAAACGCTCATTCAGTTTTTCTATTTCATTCACGACCTTCGCGATGCTGTAGACGGCATTCCGTCCTCTTTCCGGCGCCGAACCGTGGCAGGAGACTCCCCGGGCCGTCACGCCAATTTCCATCCGCCCTCGTTGCCCCCGGTAGATATTGAGATTTGTCGGTTCGGTGATCACCACGATCTCGGGAGCGAGGATTCCTTCACGGAGGATGTATTGCCAGCAAAGGCCGTCGCAATCCTCTTCCTGAACGGTTCCTGTGATCCACAGGGTATAATCGCCCTCCAGACCGAGGTCCCGGATAATTCTGGCGGCGTACACCAGACTCGCCATGCCGCCCTTCTGGTCGCAGGCACCGCGGCCATAGATAATGCCGTTCTCCGATTTCCCCTCCCAGGGACTCCACTTCCAGGATTTGGCGTCGCCCACGCCAACCGTGTCGATGTGGGCATCCATGGCGATCACGCGTTTTCCCGTGCCGATGCGGCCGCGGATATTCCCCATGGCGTCGATGCGGATTTCATCGAACCCGACCGCATCCATTTCTGACTGTATGCGCAGGATCACTTCCTTCTCGTGACAGGACTCCGAAGGGATCGCAATCATGTCGCGCAGGAACCGGATCATGTCATCGCGGTATTTTTCAGCCTGCGCCCCGATACTGTGCGCGTCGATCTGGTTCATAGGTACCTCGATTCACTGGCACAGAGCTGCAAACCCTCGCATACTATCATATGCGGATCCTGCACTCCCCCCTTGAGGCAATCCCTTCCAGCACGAATGCCGGCTCTTCAAATTTGCCCGCCAGGATCATGGCGGCGATGATGTAGGGCTTATACCCGGCCTCCTGGTACGTCTCGATGCGATAGCGTTCGAAGACACGGTCCTGAACCTCTCCCTGGGCGCAGGAAACGCCGGAGATGTCGGCTGGCAGGCAGTGCATGTAGAGCGCTCTCCCTTTCCGGGTCAATTTCATCCTGGCCTCTGTGCATTCCCATTCCTTGAATCGCGCATTGGTTGCGAGGCATTCGGTCTCGAGTTCTCTGAGTCCTGCGGTGTTGTTGCGGTTCATGAGTTCCGTGCGCCGTTTCATGACCTGGTAGGGAGCCCAGCTTTTGGGGTAGACAACATCCGCTTCATGGAAGGCTTCATCCATGGTTCCGACGACCTGGATGCTTCCACCGCTTTGGGCGGCTTGCGCGCCGGCGAGATCCAGCACCTCGGGGATTAAATTGTAGCCTTCCGGGTGGGCCAGCACCACATTCATGCCGAATCGGGTCATGAGCCCGATAGTTCCCTGAGGGACTGAAAGAGGTTTTCCATAGCTTGGTGAATAGGCCCAGCTCATGACAATCTTCTTGCCGCTGAGATTGTCGAGACCTCCGAAGTAATGTTGCAGATGGAGCAGATCGGCCATGCTCTGCGAGGGGTGGTCCAGGTCGCACTGCAGGTTTACAATGGTGGGCCTTTGGGGGAGGACCCCCTTCGAATAGCCATCCTCCAGGGCCTGGCCTACTTCGACCATGTAGTTGTGGCCTTTTCCCAAAAAAATGTCGTCCCGAATCCCGATCACTTCGGTTAAAAAGGAAATCATGTTTGCGGTTTCACGCACCGTTTCGCCATGGGCAATTTGCGATTTGCCCTCGTCAAGATCCTGGACCGCGAGGCCCAGAAGATTGGCGGCCGAGGCGAAAGAAAAGCGCGTGCGCGTGGATTGATCGCGGAATTGGGCAACAGCCAGCCCCGTGTCAAACAGGCGGCAGGAGATATTGCCATGGTACAGCGCCTGAAGGGCATCTGCGATCTTCAAGATGACCGTCAACTCATCAACCGTTTTTTCCCAGGTCAGAAGAAAATCCTTGCCGCACAGCTCACTTTTCAGTTTTCTTATTTCCGCGACTGCCTCGATAAGTGCTTTCATACCCGACTCCCGGTTGCCGTGAAAAAATGGCAAAGAAATAGGAAGGTTGTAGCATTATAACAATAGGGCAGGCAACGGCGAACCGGCGAGGCCTGTGGGGGCATTTCCTATGCCGCCACCACGTGGACCTGGACTTGGACCTGGACTTGGACCTGGACCTGGACGTTCTTGTACTCGACACATTTTCGAGAGCATCCTGATGGAAAGGGCTGAATGGCAGAGTGGGTCGTCCAAAGGGCGCAGCGCAGCGGTAAAGACAATGACAGCTGCAAGCGGCAAGAAACAGACGGCAACCTGGCAAACAGCAAGCCCGCGATAGTTCTCGTCGGGCAGCATGGCCCCAGTCTACGTCCAGGTCCAGGTCCAAGTCCACGTCCACGTGAGGGAAACTGTGATTCAGACAGTAGGATGGCAAGGCGGGAAGGGGCAGAAGAGAAAAAGCGAACCACGAAGACCTCGAAGACCTCAAAGGGGCAAGCCCTTTCGCCTCCTCTGCATGGGCGCAGCGCTGCGCGATGCAGAATCTTTGCGCGATTCGTGCGGGAAAGCAATGTCGGCTGGCTGGATGCCTGAGCGTTATACGCTTTCCCGCACGACTCGCGCAAAGATTCTGGCCGAAGGCTGCCCATGCAGAGAAGGCAAAAGCGCTTGCTTTCAATTCATTCGGGAAAGCTTTCTTTGAGGTCTTTGAGGTCTTGGTGGTTCGTTTCTATTGCCAGTGTCTGAATCGCAGAGAGGGAAAGGGCTTAAAATAGCGCTTACAGGGAGTGAGCCCTGGGAACACCTTTCTCCGCGTGCAGCGCGAAGGGCAGGGGAGAGATGATCATGGATCAGGTTTTGGGGCTGAAGTGTATGATCTGCGGTGCCGAGTATTCGACGAGCGAGGCCGCCTACATCTGTCCCAGGCACGGAAACGACGGCACTCTGGATGTTGTCTATGATTACCGCCTTATAAAACAGCGGATCGCTCCGGCCGAACTGGCGGCCAACGGCGACGCTTCCATGTGGCGCTACCTGCCCCTGCTTCCTGTTGACTCGAATGTGGCCCGCCGTCTTGTGGGCGGCACCATCATGGCGAGTGTCGGATGGACTCCGCTCGTCGCCGCGCCGGCATTGGGGGCCCGACTCGGTCTCAAGCAGCTCTGGGTGAAGGACGACGGCAGGCAGCCCACAGCTTCATTCAAGGATCGGGCCTCGGCCATTGCCGTATTGAAAACCCGCGAGCTCGGCCACAGGGTCGTGGCAACGGCCAGCACCGGGAATGCGGCCGCCGCACTCGCTGGGCTGTGCGCCGCCGTGTCCCAGCCCAATGTCATTTTTGTTCCCCACAGTGCACCGCCGGTAAAGATTGCTCAGTTGCTGGTCTATGGCGCCACGGTGCTCCTGGTGGATGGCACCTACGATGACGCTTTCGAACTTTGCATGAAAGCCGCTCAGGAATTCGGCTGGTATAACCGCAACACGGGTTTCAATCCGTACATGAGTGAGGGCAAAAAGACGGCGGCATACGAGATTTGTGAACAGCTGCGCTGGCAGGCTCCCGACCGCATCTTTGTGCCAGTGGGTGATGGCTGCATTATCGGCGGCATGTTCAAGGGGTTGCGCGACCTGCTGGCTCTTGGCTGGATTGACCGCATGCCCCGGTTGATGGGCGTACAGGCAGACGGTTCCGCCTCCCTGGCGGACGCCTGGGAACGAGGTCTTAACGCGACGGACATAAAACCTATCGACGCTCATACTTTGGCCGACAGCATCCGCACAGGCTTGCCGCGCGATCGCATCAAGGCGCTGCGGGCCGTGCGTGAAAGCGGCGGAGCTTTTATCCGCGTGAGCGATGATGAGATTACTGCCGCTATACCCGTCCTGGCCCGCGGCTGTGGCGTTTTTGCCGAGCCCGCGGCCGCCGCTGCATATGCCGGCCTGGCGAAGGCTGCAGGACAGCGACGGATGAGTGCAGATGAGCGTGTGGTTGTGCTGGCCACAGGATCCGGGCTGAAAGATGTTGATGCGGCCATCCGTTCCGCTGCTCCGGCTACGGTCATCTCACCCACTCTGGCCGATGTGAAGCGCGCGGTAGAGCCGTTGGGACTGTAACGCCTGATATCCCGGGGTGTACTACTTCCATGCAACAACTTTGCCGCTGGGCAAATACTTATCACCGCCAGGACGCGAAGGCGCCAAGACTCAAAGTTGACGGATTGGATGGCCGCGTATTTTGCGGCTTAGCGTCTTCGCGTCTTGGCGGCGTGATTCTCTGGTTTCGGCCATGCTGCACTGCGATATTCCATGGTGTGGACAGGCGGCCGCATGCGCTACACTAGTTTCTGTCGCGAAACTCGTTGTCCGATCCGTAGCGCCGGCTGGATTGACGTCACATGTGGGGGCGGGCTTTAGCCCGCGCATTGATGATAATAACGAGGATGCTGTCGATTTCATGAACGTAATTCATTTGTTATTAAGGCGATGTGTGGATAGAAGCACCGATCCCTCATTCACGTATACCGGGCACGGGCTGAAGCCCTTAAGCGCTAAGTTAAGTCATTTCGGCATCGCTGA
>CAYGWQ010000158.1:0-6250 GCA_964353465.1 uncultured Acidobacteriota bacterium
ACCGGTCTTGCAATTATATCTACACCAGCACAAATGCGTACAAGGTTCAGGATGCATGGCCGCTTTGTAACCGGCAGGGTTCGGCACATCGAACAAAAGCAGAGTGCATTGACACTGTTCGATCCTCGCGAAGTTCACTATAATTCCGCAGTGTTTTTTCGGGGTTGTAACGCCCTCGAGGTGTTGGGAATGCACAAGAAATCGGCTGAACCTGCCATAAGATGCCATGACCTGCACAAGCGGTATAAGACCCGCAACGGCATTGTCGATGCTGTGAATGGGTTGGATCTCGAGATTTATCCGGGCGAATGCTTCGGTCTGCTCGGCCCCAATGGCGCCGGCAAGACGACCACGATAGAGATTCTCGAGGGCCTGCTCGAAGCCAGTTCGGGGGAGGTGGAGATCCTGGGGATGTGCTGGGGGGAGCATGATGACGAATTGCGCCAGCGTATCGGCATTTCGCTTCAGGAAACGCTCTTCCCTGAGAAACTCACCGTGTACGAGACGCTGGTCTTGTTCCGTAGTTTTTATCGCAGCGGCAATGATCCGGCAGACGTGATGAAGGAAGTGGCTCTTACCGAAAAGGCGAAGTCCTGGGTGGGCAAACTTTCAGGAGGGCAGAAGCAGCGTCTCGCAGTTGCCTGCGCCCTGGTCGGCAACCCTGACCTGCTGTTTCTTGACGAGCCCACGACCGGACTGGACCCGCAATCCCGGCGCCAGCTTTGGGACACGATCCGTCGGCTTGGCGAGCAGGGAAGAACCACGCTCCTTTCCACCCACTATATGGATGAGGCGGAAAGGCTCTGCGGCCGGGTGGCTGTGGTGGATCATGGGAAGCTGATCGCCCTGGGATCACCCGCGGAACTCATCTCCAGCCTCGGCGGCGAGCATGTCGTTGAGTTTGCTTTCACCAACGGCAACGCCATGACAGAGGACGAACTGGCATCTCTGCCCGCCGTGCTCGAGGTCAGAAGAGAAGCATCCGGAATGACCCTGACCGTGACCGAGCCGCACATCGCCATACCCGCTCTGCTCGAGAAAGTGCGGCGACAGAACCTTGATTTGATCCGGCTGACCACCCGCCACGTCAGCCTCGAGGACGTTTTTGTTCATCTGACAGGAAGGCGCTTGCGTGATGAGGAAGTATCATCCCCTTAGAGAACTGCTGCTGGGAAGGCTGCGTGAATTCATGCGCGAGCCGGAAACCGTGTTTTGGGCATACGGTTTCCCGTTGCTGCTCGCGTTGGGACTGGGAATCGCCTTCCGCAACCAACCGGTGGAGAAGGTGTATGTGGACGTGCAGCAGGACGGCGGGGCTGCGCCGGTGGTGGCGGAGAGCCTGCGACAAAGCCCGAATCTTGTAGTGGAGCTCCATTCTGCCGAAGAGTGCCGGAACCGGTTGCGGCTCGGCAAATCCTCGATTGTGGTGATCCCGGGAGATACGACCAGTTTCCTGTTTGATCCGACGCGCGCGGAGAGCGTCCTGGCGCGGCAGCGCGTGGATGATGTGCTGCAGCGCGCTGCCGGCCGGCGGGATCCGGTCGCGACGCGGGAGGATCATCTTACGGAGCCGGGATCGCGATACATCGACTTCCTCGTGCCCGGGCTGTTGGGCATGAACCTGCTGGGAAGCGGGATGTGGGGTGTCGGCTACGTGATCGTTGACATGAGAGTGCGCAAGCTGCTGAAACGGTTTGTCGCGACTCCCATGAAACGGGCAGACTTCCTCTGGTCGATGGTTGGCGCCCGGCTCGTGTTTATTGTCCCCGAACTCGTCATCCTGCTGGGAGCGGGAGTGCTCTTCTTTGGAATCATGATCAAGGGAAGCGTATTCTCCATTCTAGCTCTGGCCCTGCTGGGCGCGGTCACATTTTCCGGGCTGGGGCTGTTGGTGGCCAGCCGGGCGCAGCGTATCGAGACCGTCTCCGGGCTGATGAACCTGGTGCAGCTGCCGATGTGGCTCTTCTCCGGGATCTTTTTCTCGGCAGACCGGTTTCCCGGCATTCTGCAGCCCCTGGTCCAGAGCCTGCCGCTTACCCAGCTCAACAATGCTTTGCGCGCCGTTATCCTTGAGGGAGCGTCTCTGGAATCCCAGGGATGGAGGGTGGCGATCCTGGCCGCCTGGGGCGGGATATCATTCCTCTGTGCTCTGCGCTGGTTTCGCTGGAATGCATGAGCGCGCTAAGCGGTGGCCTGGACTTTTATGCCCAGCAAAGGCTCCAGGAGGATGCGTTCTTCCAGGGGAAGTTCCATCAACACCCGCAGATCCTGTGTCTCTCGATATGAGACTGCAGAGTTCAGGAGGCGGAGAGGAAGTCGGAATTCCGGCCGCGGGCCTGCCAGGGTGCGCCAATCTTCCAGCCAGCGTCGGGCCGTGTGGTCTTGAAAGAGAGGGGTCAGCAATTCGGGGATGCACTCGACGAGGGCGTGCGCCAGGGCGGAGAGGGCATTGTGCTTATGATAGAGGAGCAGGAGGGCTTTGATACGCAGCTGCAGCCCTTTGTCATCGTTCAGGACGCGTTGCAGCAGCCGGACCAGGGCAGCAGTATTTCCGGCATCCGGATTCCCGGGCCGATAAAACCTGCCGAGCGTATGATCGAGCGCAACGATGCCGTCCCGCCACTTTTCTTCGGCGAGGAGGATTTCGGCTCGTTTAAAAAACACGAATGAAGAGGTCTCTCCGAGGTCGATCGCACGCTGCACGGAATCCAGGGCTTCCTGGTACCGGCCCAGTACGGTCAGAGCGGTGCCGCGCACTGCCCAGGCGAGGGGCTGGTTGGGGAAAATGTCCAGCGCGCGGTTGGCGTTGACGAGCGCCTTGTCCAGCTGCTTCAGCTCTATGAGCGCGGCACTGCGATACACATAGATCATCTCATTCTGCGGTTCGAGCTGCGCAGCCCTGGCAAACGCATCCGAAGCTTCCTTGAAACATGCCAATTCCGAAAGTGCCATGCCGCAGCTGATCCAGTCGAAAGCATCTTCGGGATCGAGTTCAATAGCCTTTTTGAAGCAGGTCAGTGCTTCTCCGGGACGCCCCATGTTCAGCAGTAAGCCGCCGCGGTTGCTCCACACGCGTGCCACCTGCGGATTCAGTACCATGGCTTTGTCACAGGAGATCAGAGCATCCTGGTGCCTGCCAAGCTTGCTCAGGACTGAACTGCGGATCATCCACGCCTGGGCGTCATCCGGATTGAGCGTGATCATCCTGTCGTAGCAGGTAAGGGCATTCTCAAGGCGTCCCAGGCTCCGCAGGCAATAGCCCTGGGCCGCATAGTCCTCAGCACGGCCGCGCCTGGATACAAGCTCTTCTGCCGCCCGGAGTGCACGCGCGTAATCGTTTTTTTCCACGGCCCCGCGATATTCGGCGCAGCAGATAGGGATGCGGGGGTGAGTGCCATCCTCTTCGGTTGCGTGGAGCGCAGGGAGGGCATAGGCGCGTTCGAGGGCGGCGTCCGCAGGGAGTGCTGCCAATCTCTGCTGCAATTCTGCGGGGGAATACCACAAACGAAGGAAGTCAACGAGCAGGTGTACTGGTTTGCCCCGGTGCTTTTTGACTTCAATGGAAAGCCGCATCAATGGCTCGCGCAGCTCGTAGAACCGGTCTGCCCCCACGGTGAAGGACTGCAGATGCCCGATCCTGCGCAAAGCCTCGAGATGGGAGGCCGCTGTTTCCATTTTCATGAAGCAGCGCCGGGCGATTTCCCGGTGCGCCACGGGGTGGCGGCTTTCGCAAATAAAAGCGATGATTTTTCTCTGCTCCGGCACCAGCCACGCTATGCGGGCCTGATAGTAAGGGGTGAGGTCGTCGATGGTCCGCATGAGCGGTTCAATCAGGTCGTCGAGGGAGTCGCGCGTAAAAAAGTGCGAGAAGATGACGTAAGCCCGGTGATTCCCGCCGGCAAGGTACTTGAGGGCGCGCATCCTCGCCAGCCCCCTGGGCGTGGAGAGAAAGGTGGCGAGCTGCTGGTCTCCCCGATAGGCAGCGATTTTTGCGAGCAGGCTTATGGATTCCTCATGGCTCAGCTCTTCCAGTGTCTGCAGGTGACACTTGCCGGGGAGCAGCGGGTTTCCCAGCTCGAAATAGTCATTCAAGGGAATCTGGCTGGAGGCCAGCATGATGAACATGGGATGATTCTTCAAAAAACGTTGCAGCTGCCGTCTGCCGTCCTCTCCCATCCCATGCAGCAGCTCATCCAGGTTCTCCGCCAGGATAACCAGGGTCCGTCCGTGCACCAGGTCATGGAGCATATCAACCGCGGCGACGGCCGCCCGTTCCGGCGCCAGGTTGTACAAGGCATTGATGCGGGGAAGGATGGAGGTGTCGTCCTCCTGTTCTGCCGCCAAGGCATGGAGAAGGCGCATTAGAAAGTCCAGAAAGGACGTGATCTCCCATTCCTCCTCGCGCAGCCAGGCAAGACCAAGGCGCTCGCGCATATCCGCCATCGCGCGCACGCGGTGGTAAACCAGCGAAAGGAGGTGGGTTTTGCCGATTCCTCTGGGACCGGTCACGATGGTGTGCTGCGGACTGCGGTCGATCGCGCTTGATCGGATGCGCTCGATGATCTGCTTAGCCAGATCATGCCTCTGGACAAAAATGCTTTCCAGCGCCTCCGGCGCCATCAGGCTTGGGGTGAAGCGGGAAAGAAATGATGTTTTCTGGGTCATGGGGGGCTGTGCTACCCAAAGGAACGTGACGTCACGACGTTGGGAATCTTAATTGCGATCCCTTTGATTACGCATGCTTTTCCAGTTCTGCGAGATCAAAGTTCTGCATCTTGAGTTCGTTTTTATTTCCCAATCGGGCACAGGCGCCATCGTAAATGAGCTTCACCGCCCTTTTTGCCTCCTGCAGATCCTGCAATCGCTGTTTGGCGCGCTCTATTTCCGCGGCCAGTTCCCTATCCAGTAGCTCTAATTCCTGTTTCGCCAGATCCAGAGTTTCTTCGTAGCGGCGCTTTTGTTCTTCCGTCAGCATAGTAATTTCCGACCTCCTTGCTTTTGCGCGTCCGACGTTTATATCGCAACTTTGATGGGAAATTCCAGAGCCGGGTGAGAGCTACTGTTTGAATTCCACGGAGACATTAACCTCACTCTTAATATTGGCACCACGCAGCGTGGCAGGTTTGAAACGCCATTTCATCAGTGCCTCTTCGGCAGCCGGCCGGAGCACAAGCGGGCCGCTGATCGCCTTTGCCTTGATCACATTGCCTCGCTCATCGACCTCAACCGTGAGTTCCACCTTGCCCTTTGCCTGGAACCGGCTGGCTACAGCGGGGTATTCAGGGTACACCTTGGTCAGGGGCACTGCAGGAGTCGCAAGGCGCGAAGGGTCGAATTTTGCAGGGCCGGAACTTGTCCTGAGTTCGAGATTGGACAGATTGCTGGGCGGGGGTGCGGTTACCAAATCGGCGGTTCGGGGAGCAGCCGGAATCTGAGTAATACCCGCGGGCAGCGCCTCGGAGATAGACTTGGCTGCATTCGGCTGCTGCGCCGCAGATTGCGTCGCGGGCGGTTGCGTCTCCACGGTTGTCTTCGGGGGCGCTTCCGTGCCTCTCGAACCTGCACCTCCCGGCGCCGGCGGTTGTACAGCGCCTGCACCGGAGCCTGCGGTCACACCAGTCGCGCCGGTGGGGGGCTCGCCTCGTCCCGCCCCAGGCTGTCCGGCATTTTCAGCCGCCCTGGCCATACCGGCTTGACCCGATCCGGATGGGTCCACGACAGGGATTGCGCGGGATGAATTGTCGCGGGGCTGCGACGATTTGACTCGCTTGGTCGAGGATTGCTCGACCCATCGCCGCCCACCAGGAATGGCCGGAGCCCTCGCAGTAGCTTGGGATCCGGTCTTGCCGGCTGCCTCGGCGACAGCGCCGGGGGCTGCGGAACCGCCCTGGGATGTGGGCGCCTGGAATGTCGTCCCCACCTTGGCGCGCTGCGCAGAATAATATTGATAGGCGAGCAGCAAGACTGTAATCAGTGCCATCGCCGCTATGCCGATGGCAATCTTTCGCCTGGTCAGGGGCAGAGTCTTCAGCAGCGTCCGGATATGGGTGATCCGATTTACCCAAGCGCCGGATTCCGGTTGCTCACCCGCGCTTGCTGCAGGAATGAACCGACGCCTGGTCAGGGGCAGAGTCTTCAGCAGCGTCCAGATATGGGCGATCCGATTTGCCCAAGCGCCGGATTCCGGTTGCTCATCCGCGCTTGCTGCAGGAATGAACCGACGCCTGGTCAGGGGCAGAGTCTTCAGCAG
>CAYGWQ010000158.1:6350-11993 GCA_964353465.1 uncultured Acidobacteriota bacterium
TATGGGCGATCCGATTTGCCCAAGCGCCGGATTCCGGTTGCTCATCCGCGCTTGCAACAGGAATGAACCGAATCTCGGGCCGCGCCGGAGCTGCGGCCGGTGCTGCGGGAGCCTCGACAGCGGATGCCAGGAGCAATGATTCGGGCGTCACAAAGATCTCCGGAACTGTGGCACTTTGGGGCTGAGGTCTGGCTGATTCACGGATGGTTAGCGGGATGACATTCGATTTCGGCCGCTCCTCGAGCTCACGCAGCGTCTGCGCGAGTTCTGCATCAATATCTCCGCAATAATCCTCATCCTCATCCAATTCAAATGCCAGGCCCGTTCTCGGGCTCGATGATTTCCGGATATTCCTGCCACTGCCTGTGGTTTCGGACTTATGCGTGAAATCCGCCCGAGGCTCCGCTACGGGTTTGTGCGCAGTCGTAAGCGCTGCAGAAACCGTGTCCAATTCTTCAAGAAACTCAGAAACCAGCGCGTCCACGCTCGGTGCGTCAGCAGCCGGCTCTCGACCAGGTTTCTTCGCAGGAGGAACCTTACCGCCGCTGAAGTCCCCTGCCTGGGCAGCGGAGCTATCGTGCGCGGCCTCCATGCCATACACTTTCTCTCTGTTCATGCCTGTTTCTCAATTCAGCAAGGCGGATCTGAGAATATTTGTGCTCCTTAATCTTGGTGCTGCCGGGGAGAACTCCTAAATGCAAACTCCTCCACGGGCGCATTTTAACCCGCTAGAGGGCTTTCAGCAAGGCAACGTTACCCTGGATGTGTGCGGGCGAATGCTCCCAAACCTGCCAGACGGAGGCAAGTGTAACATTGATCGGGACGGCTACAACAAAGAAATTGCATGAAGGACAAAACCCCGTTTCAGACGCGGGTTGAACTCATTGCAGCACCATGATACACAAAGGCGTCCGGCGTTGCCCAGATCAGCCGGCTGCATGAAAAACTTGCTGCAAATGGTGCTTGTATGAAGCTCGGAAAGGTATATCTAGTGGGCGCGGGCCCGGGACACCCGGAGCTGCTGACCATAAAGGCGGCAGAGCTGCTGCGGAAGGCTGATGTTGTTGTATATGATCGGCTTGTTCAGGAGGAAGTTCTGGCTCTCTCCAAGCCCGCCGCCGAACGCATCTACATGGGGAAGCCGGTCGGCAAGCACGGGTCCCGTCAGGAGGAGATCCATGCCCTGCTGCTGCAAAAAGCCAGAGAAGGGAAGTTAGTCGTACGGCTCAAGGGGGGCGACCCGTTTCTCTTCGGGCGGGGGGGCGAAGAAGCCGAATACCTGGCGGACAGGGGCATTCCCTTCGAAGTCATCCCAGGCGTTTCCTCTGCGTTGGCGGCGCCGCTGAGTGCCGGAATCTCTGTGACCCACCGTGATGCTGCCTCGTCCGTCGCGATTGTCACCGGCCATGAAGCAGGGGGGGTAGGCGGGCGCCTGGACTGGGAGGCGCTGAGCAGGCTGGACACGCTCATATTCTTGATGGGTGTGCACAACGTGCGATGTATCAGCGACAAACTGATCCAGCAGGGTCGGAGTCCCGCCACCCCGGCTGCCATGATCCAAATGGCATTCTGGCAGGATGAGCGGGTGGTTTCCGGGACTCTGGCAGATATCGCAGATGCGGTGGAGGAAGCGCGTATCAAGGCGCCGGCCACCTTGGTGGTGGGTGAGGTTGTGAGGCTGCGCGAAAAACTGAAGGATGCCCAGCGCGATCTGCGCCGCCGCCCTGACGGCAGCTCGCGCTTCGAGCCAGCGCCGGCACCTGACCAGCTGCTGCGACTGGCAACGGCAGGTGTCGGGAGCCAGGTGCTCGGATTGGCTCTGGAAAATCGTCTCTTCGATCGCCTGGAGGAAAGCACTCCTCCTGAGATGCTGGCACGGTCTCTCAGATGGCACCCCGAAGCATTGAGCGAAGTGCTGGAATGCCTCGCAGCGCTCGGCCTGCTGGAGTCAACGCCGAACGGATATCGGAATCTCGAACTGGCTTCCCGATATCTTTGCAGCAGCTCGCCGCAAAGCCTGAGAGACGCCTTGCTTTGCCAGGCTGCGCAATCGGCCGATTGGGAGGTTCTGACCCGCTATGCGGCCGAAGGCTGTCGTGATTTCATACCAGATCGTGACGAAGCCGGCTACCGGGAAGGGTGCGAAGCCTTGGCCCGGTTTGCTGCTCCGGCCGTAGTTGAAAAACTGGATCTGGGCGGGCATGGCCCGGTGCTTCTGATCGGCTGGGGAGGAGATGCCTACCGGGAGGCGCTCGCGAAGCGTTGGCCCAGCCTCCCTTTTATATCCCGCAATCCCTTCACCCGCCGTGGCGGTTTCCTGGAACTGAGCGACACAATGCCTCCCAATGAAGCCGGCTACGGTGCCATCCTGTTTTCAGGTGTGCTCGGGTCCTGCGGCCGCGGCCAGGTTCAGAAGATGCTCGTTGCGGCCGCCGACCGTTTACAGGCTGACGGCATTCTGGCCTTGCATGATGCCTTTCTGCCCACCGGCGTTTTGCCGCCGCCGGAAGTGATCCTGGGGAGCCTGGGACGCCGTATGGCACGAGGTGGCTGTCGTACATGGTCGACGGGAAGGCTTAACGATGCGCTGCAAGCGCTGGAATTTACCCGAATCGGCACTGAAACTCTCCCGGCGGGCACCGTCCTGGTGACTGCTTCCGGTCGGAGAGATCGCCGGGAGGCGGCGCTTAAGCCCGGATGATTCGCGAAACTGGATCGAACTGCTTGGCGCGGCAGGCACTCAGACTTGTCCAGATTGGCTTTTGAGCAGGCGAGATCATGATGTGCGCCGAAGGCGCCTTGGGGTGCGGAACTCATGGATTGCAGCCAATCTGGACAGCACTGATTTCCTTTCCGCTCCTCCGGGGCTTACCAGCTGGCCGAACTCATTTGGCCTCGGAAATAGCTGGTTTCGCGACAAAAACCAATTTGAATGATTCTGCCTCTTCCCAATCGGGATTTTCTGCTACAGTAGCACATCATATTGGAGATGATGCATGGCGAACGATGAGATACATAAGACCGAATTGCTGGATCAGCTCGAAGAGGGTCCCTGGCCCAGCTTCGTAAAGGAGATTAAAAAAGCCGGCGAGAAGAGTGCCGTGTGCGGAGACCTGCTGGGGCAGCTGGAGCTATCCTACCGAGAGAAGAAGGGCCACTGGAAACATGGCGGCATCGTAGGCGTTCGCGGTTACGGCAGCGGCGTTATCGGGCGGTACAGTGATGTGCCCGAGAAGTTCCCGCACGTGGCTCATTTTCACACGCTGCGGGTCAACCAGCCGGCGGGCTGGTTTTACACCAGCGCCGCCCTGCGGACTCTCTGCGATATCTGGGAACGTCACGGATCGGGCCTGACCAACATGCACGGCGCCACCGGGGACATCGTGTTTCTCGGCACAAAGACCGACGAGCTGGAGCCGACGTTCCAGGAGCTGGCGGCAGCCGGATTCGACCTCGGAGGATCCGGGTCTTCCATGCGCACTCCTTCCTGCTGTGTCGGCAACGCGCGTTGCGAGTGGTCCTGCTACGACACCATGGGAGCCTGCTACCGCATCACGCAAGCTTACCAGGACGAGATGCACCGGCCGCCCTTCCCCTACAAATTCAAGCTCAAGTTCTCCGGGTGCCCGAACGATTGTGTCGCAGCGATTGCCCGCGCGGACCTCTCTATGATCGGCATCTGGAAGGACGCCATACGGCAGGACGATGCCGCCGTGGCTGAATACGCCGCCAATGGGCTGGCTATCCAAGAGGATATCTGTGACCGCTGCCCGAGCAAATGCATGCAGTGGGAGGGGGGCAAGCTGAGCATCCAGAACAGCGAGTGCGTGCGCTGCATGCACTGCATCAACGTGATGCCGAAGGCACTCCGCCCGGGGATGGAAAAAGGTGCGGCCATTCTGATCGGGGCAAAAGCTCCCATCGTCCAGGGAGCGCTGCTTTCATCGGTGTTGGTTCCTTTTGTCCCGGCCGAGGAGCTGGAGGAGACGCTGAAAGAGCTCCTGTCCCGCGTGTGGGAGTTCTGGGACGAATATGGCAAAAACCGGGAACGGATCGGCGAACTGATCCAGCGCGTCGGCATGGCCAACTTTCTCGATGCCATCGGCCTGGATCCCGTCCCGGAGATGATCGCGGCGCCCAGGGACAACCCGTACATCTTTTTCCAGTCGAGCGAGGAGAAATAGACCGAAGCGGCAGCGGCGACGTTATGTGGACTGCCGCCGGAAGCCTGAGGAGTTATGCAAATGGCAACACAGCCTGTGAAGAGAATCACCGATATCGGCCCCCCGAACTTTGAGCAGTTTCTTCACCCGGTCATCCGGCGAAACTATGGGCAATGGAAGCACCACGAGTCGATCGCTCCCGGCGTGCTCTGCCACGTTGCCGAGTCGGGGGAGAGGATTTATACTGTTCGGGCCGGATCCCCGCGCCTGCTGAGTATTCAAACGCTCCGATTTTTTGCCGATCTTGCAGACAAGCACTGCGGTGGTTTCCTGCGCTTCACCAGCCGCCACAATGTCGAGTTCCTGCTGGACGATCCGGCCAGCATTGAGCCGCTGAAGCGAGATCTGCAGGCGGCCGGATTCCCGGTAGGGGGGACAAACAACTCCATCAGCAACATCGTACACACGCAAGGCTGGATCCACTGCCATTCTTCTGCCACCGACGCCTCGGGCATCGTCAAAAGCGTCATGGATGCATTGTACGACCACTTTACGCACGAAGATCTCCCGGCCAAGCTGCGCATTGCGCTGGCCTGCTGCCTCAACATGTGCGGTGCCGTGCACTGTTCGGATATCGCGATCCTGGGCATCCACCGCAAGCCTCCGAAAATACAGCACGATGTGTTGCCGAAAGTCTGCGAAATTCCCACGCTCATCGCCTCGTGCCCGACCGGCGCAATCCGTCCCGCCACTGTGGGTGGTAAGCAGTCGGTGGAGGTAGTCGAAGAGGCCTGCATGTTCTGCGGCAACTGTTACACGGTGTGCCCGGCCATGATCATGAACGACCCGGAAAACGACGGCTTGTCCATCTGGGTGGGTGGCAAGGTGAGCAATGCGCGCAGCGCTCCGAAATTCACCAAGCTGGCGATTCCGTTCCTTCCCAACAACCCGCCCCATTGGCCCGAGGTGGTCGAGGCCGTGGTGAACATCGTCCGGATTTACGCGGAGAATGCAAGGAACTACGAGCGTATGGGCGAATGGATTGATCGTATCGGCTGGCCCAGGTTTTTCCAGCTTACCGGGATCCCCTTCACGCGATACCACATCGATGATTTCAAATATGCGGGACTGAGCTATGCTCGCTCCACGCACATTCGATTCCGGGGTAGCGCGTCCGAAGTGCCTTGACATGCGTATCTGCGATAAGCCGGGCATCACCTTCCCCGGCCGGACACTAGCAAGTTTGAATCGCGAAATTCGGCTGCAACATGTGCCGGCAAGCCCCGGAGCTGCTTTGAATCGCGAAATTCGGCTGCAACATGTGCCGGCAAGGCCTGGAGCTGCTTTGAGTCGCGAAATTCGGCTGCAACATATGCCGGCCAAGCCCTGGAGCTGCTTTGAGTCGCGAAATTCGGCTGCAACATATGCCGGCCAAGCCCTGGAGCTGCTTTGAGTCGCGAAATTCGGCTGCAACATGTGC
>CAYGWQ010000159.1:0-11981 GCA_964353465.1 uncultured Acidobacteriota bacterium
CCCTGTCTATTCCTATTCGTTCATCTCCGGCTATCTCATGTACTATTGCAGAGGCCCTAAGAGCGGGATGTTCGTCGGCGATGAAACGGAAACCTGGATTTCGATCCAAGCGAACAACAGCCGGGCGATCACCGAGAAGATGGAGCTGAACGGTAAGCAGGTTCTGACCATGAGACGGCCCAGCGAAACCCGGGACGGCATGTTCTACTACGAGATCCCGAGGGTCGAAACCTCTCCCCGCACCAAGGACATGCCATTCACGCTGGTCTGGCTTGTCACCTACCCCGGCAAACTGCCGTACGTCCCCATAACCAGGAAGGAGTACCTGCTCGAGGCGCAGGAGGAGGTGTTGAAGAAAAAAACCTACGTGGTGGCATCGATGGAAAATAACGCCGTGATTCGACCGGCGGCCGAGCAGGAGGCGGAGAAGAAGAAACGGATCGAAGAGATCGAACGGGCGTATACCGGTCAGGCTCGCGAGGCGAGGATCAACCGCTACCTGAAGGATTACCGCACCGACGAGCAGAGGAAACAAGAGGGCATCGCGGCAGTGTCCGCGGACTATCAGAGGACGCTCGACCTGATGGACGGCCTGCTACGAAACATGCCGGCAACAGAGTTGCTGCAGCCGGCGGTGGTGCGGGACCCGGCCAACGCCTTCAAAGGATTCCAGGATGGCGAGCCCAATTACATCCACATGCTGATTCGTCCGAATCCGGAATACTTCGACAAACGTCTGGCCGACGCGACCCCCCAGTTCTTCACCGTGAGCGTGAGGGCCGAGCCCGCCCTGATCGCTTCCAAGGAGCTCGCAGATGCATTCGTCAAGACGTTCAAATTCGAACGGTTGAAACAACTGCTCGGGAAGTGACTCGCGACCGGAGGCCTGGGATGCCTCCGGTCGACGCCCGAAATGTCGCGTGGACGCAGTTGCCGCCTCGTGATCCATCACCGCTCCAGCGTGAGGCACCCCGGACGAGCGGGCTCATCCGCCTTGTGGAGTCGGTATCGCGCCTATCGTCGCTTCCGTTACCGAGCCTTTTTGCTCTCCCTGCACGCGCGCCTGACTGCCGATGGCAAACTGGTCGCATGCCGATTGTCGGAACATGGCCACGATCTGAAGACACTGCTGCGTCAAGGCGCCGTGGATGATGAAATTCTGGAGTTCATCCGTTCTGTCTGGGGACGCCGAACCGACCGGTTCTCCGCGGAGAGGCACGCCGCCCTGAATTGAGATCAGGGCTATCAGGCCGGATATCGCACCAAGATCGAAATGACCAGGCTCGGCGGGGAGGGTGCCGGTGCCGGGCCTTAACAATTTCGTGGATGCGAAATTGTCAAGGCTCGACACCGGTTCTGGCGTTAGAAACCGATACGCAGGCCGAATTGAAGCTTGCGCGGCCCTGGATTGTTAGTGTTGTTGGTAACCACACCGAAAGAGGCCGTGCTGTCGATATTCACGGTCGGATTCGCCGGTTGGAAGTGGTTCAAGACGTTGGTGAACTGGAACATCAGCGATATTCCTACCTGTTCTCTGACCTTGATCTCCTTAGAAAGGCTCATCTCGAGGTTCCAGGTCGGGAAACCGCGAATGACGCCGGCGCCGCGCAGAGGTTCAGTATCAATCCAAGGCAGACCACCGCCTACGTGACAAAATTCAAAGACACACAGAAGCGAAATGACTTGTCGATCAGCTTCATAGCCTCTTTCCCTCCTGATGGAGATGTGTGCACGTACCTTACTCTTCGTTGCGGGCCTGGCAGAAAACGCTCAGAATTCCCGAGCCCGGCAATGTAACAAAGGATGCGGCATGCAGCAGCAACTGCAGGTCCTGTTGATAAGTGACCCGCTAGTAATTTCTCTATAAGAGCCTATTAAGGTTGGCGATAATCCATTGCGTCACGAAGGCGTTGTCAAGAAAATCGCTCAATCCATCGCATGAGAGAGCGATAAAAATCCCGGTGCCGCATTTGACTGACGGAGATTGCTTGAATGGCCTGGATGCCCGACATAGAATTGGAGCATCCAAGGAGCTTTCAGGCAAGGATGAGGTCTTGGAGGCCGTTGAAATGCTTCCGTCCGACGCGACCGTCTAAGATGCGATGGAGCGCTTATTTTCCCTGGCCAAAGTGGAACGGTGCGTGGAAGACGCCGAGGCTGAAAGACAATCTCGCATGAGGAAGCGAAGCGGCGCCTTACCACGTGAGAACCCCCGTTTGGACTCTGCTAGCCATTGAAGATGATGACTCTTTACGGGAAGTTGTACACGGCAATTACCCTATCGTGTATTGCCTCAAGGCAGCGACCATCGAAGTTTTGACTGTCCTTCACGCGGCGCGTCTTCTGAAGCTTGCCTGAACATTGATTCCTCCTGTCATCGGCGAGGCGTGATCGAGCATGAACCAATCAGCCGAACGAAAACTCTACCTCATCTGCAACGCCCACCTCGATCCGGTTTGGCTGTGGAATTGGGAGGAAGGGCTGGCCGAGACGCTGTCGACATTCCGCACGGCCGCGCGCTTCTGCGAGGAATTCGGCGACTTCGTGTTCTGTCACAACGAGGCGCTGCTGTATCAATGCGTGGAGGATCATGATCCCGCCTTGTTTCGACAGATCACGAAGTTGGTGGCTGCGAAGCGGTGGCACATCATGGGCGGCTGGTATTTGCAGCCGGACTGCAACGTGCCGTCCGGGGAATCTCTGGTTCGCCAGATTCTGATCGGGAAGCGATACTTCCTCGAAAGGTTCCAGGTCGAACCTACGGTGGGCGTCAATCTCGATTCTTTCGGCCACTCGCGCGGCTTGGTGCAGATTCTGCAGAAATCGGGGTACCGCGGATATCTGTTTTGTCGACCCGGCGAAAGCACCTTTCCGAGGAACGATCCCGATTTCGTGTGGGTGGGATGCGACGGATCTGAAATCCTGTGCCATCGGCCGCCCGATCACTACAACTCTGAATCCGGAAAAGCCGCCGCGAAAGTGAGGAAGTGGCTCGATGCGAATCCAGAGCGGCCGGTGGGCATGCTGCTGTGGGGTATCGGCGATCATGGCGGCGGTCCTTCGCGCGCCGATCTTCTGCAGATTGCCCGATTACAGGGTGAAGTCGCGTACCGAAGCATTGAGCACGCAACACCTGAAGAGTACTTCGATGATCTCCAATCCCGCGTCGATCGGCTGGATCGTGTTTCAAACGGACTCAATCCCTGGGGGGTTGGGTGCTATACCTCCATGGCGCGGGTAAAGCACAAACACCGCCAGCTTGAAAACGCCCTGTTCATGACCGAGCGCATGGCGGTAAACGCCCTGCTTCAGCTTGGTGTCGAATATCCCCAGGCGGAGCTGCAGCGTGCCACTAAGGAGCTGCTCTTCTGCGAGTTCCATGATGCGCTGGGCGGAACCTCGATCCCTGGGGTGGAAGAAGCGCTGTTGCAAAAGACGGCTCATGGCCTCGAGATCCTCGCGCAAATCCGCGCGTATCGGTTCCTGGAATTCCTGTCGGGGCAACCGGAAGCCGCCCAAGGGGAATTTCCCATCTTCGTCTACAATACTCATCCGCACGACGGCGAAGAGACCGTTGTCTGTGAGTTTCAGCCTCAAGAGCCGAATTTCGCACCGGCGACTTTCTGGCAGCCGGAGCTTTTCGACGAGCAAGGCAATGCAGTGCCTGTGCAACTGGAAAAGGAAAGCTGCAACATTGCCGTGGATCAACGAAAACGGATCGTTTTCAACTACCCGTTGCGCGCCTCGTCCATGCACCGTTTTTCCTGCCGCCTGCGCCGGACACCTGTCGTAAAGCCGGCATCCGATCCGGCATCCCCGGCGGCAGGGAATCTGGTGCTGAAAAACGATATCTGCCGTGTGGAGATCAATCGCACCACCGGATGCCTTGATCGCTATTCGGTCGGGGGTGTGGAAGCGCTGCGCCCCGGTGCGTTCCTGCCGATAGTGATGAAAGACTCTGCCGATCCCTGGGGGATGAAAGTCAAGTCATTCCGCGACCGGGAAGGAGATTTCCGCTTGATGACCGGCGAAGAATCGGCTGCCTTTGCCGGGGTTGATGCCGCGACCCTGCCGCCGGTTCGCGTGATCGAGTGCGGTCGGGTGCGGACGGTGGTTGAGGCATCGCTGGTATACCATTGTTCACGCGTCCTATTGCAGTACCGGGTGCCGGCAAAGGGAAGTGAAATCGAAATCGAGGTGCGCGTTTTCTGGGCCGAAAGAGACCGCATGCTCAAGCTTTCCATTCCTACGCGGTTCCATCGGGGCCTGTGCTCCGGCCAGGTGGCGTACGGCCTGGAGGAGTTCGATCCGGATGGGAATGAACGAATTGCGCACAAATGGCTGGCCCTTCAATCCGAAGACTGCAGCAGCGCTCTGACCGTAATCAATGATCGGACCTACGGATTCGATGTCACCGACGGGGAGCTGCGCTTGTCCCTGCTCCGTTCTCCGGCTTACTCTGGGCATCCGGTGGACGACATCACTCCTGTTGTCCGGCAGGATCGTTTCGTGAACCGCATGGATCAGGGAGAGCACAGTTTTACATTCTGGATCAACTGCGGCCCGGCGCCGGACCGATTCACACAGATATCCAGGGAGGCCCTATTTAAAAATGAGTCGTATCTGGCACTTTGTGCATTCCCGTCCGGGGAAGGGAACCCGCTCCTCCCGGGAATCCGCTTTTCCAATCCGGCAATCCAACTGGGGGCAGGGAAGTTGTCAGAGGACGGCAAGCATATCATTCTTCGTCTTTTTGAAACTACCGGGCATCCCCAAGAGGTGATCCTCGCGATTCCGTCACTGGCCGTGGAATACCGGATGGAGCTGAAAGGCTGCGAGCTGAGAACGCTGGCCATCGATCGAGCCGCCAGGACAATGCATGAAGTTGACCTGCTCGAACGACCCTTGCCGCCGCATTTAGGGCATCTCAGGGGGTCCACGTGATAGACTTGACGAATACGGCATGCCCCAGGCTCATCTGCAGTGGTGGCGGAAGTCGTCCTGCTCGAGCAGGCAGCCCACAGCCGGTGCTCGCCGAGGCCGCGACCGAAACCAAGGGCACATTTACGACAGCCGGCATCCAGCTTGGTGCTCTTCAACTCCGCAATCAGTTGCGGCTGCCAATGTCGCACAGCGGGAGCAGAAGCGCCGGGTATCCTTTGCTTGTTGCCGGCCCCGCTGTTTCCACCCGCAACGATCAACTCGATCCAATACGTGGCCGGATTGATGCAACGGAGTACTAAGGAATTCTCCCCTTTCTGCCGAAGTGTCTTATGTTGCAATAGATACGCCGGACCAGGTACCAGTTTGACGATCCGGCGACACCAACAGAAGGCCTGGGCCCGCGAAACATCAAAAGAGCACCCATGACTGACCAATCCCAACCGGTAATATCACCTCCGGACCAAAGCCTCGGGATCCAGAAATTCATGGCACGGCAGCCCATTTTCGACCAGAGCCGGTCGGTTCTGGGCTACGAACTTCTGTTCCGCACCAGCCTGGAGAACTACTTCCACCCCGCGTCGGGCGGAAACACTTCGGAGTGTGTCGTCGACAATTGCCTGCTCTTCGGCCTCGACGCGCTCACGGGAGGCCGCAAAGCTTTTGTGAATTTCACCCGTGAGGCCTTGATTCACGACTATCCGATGCTGCTGCCCAGGGAGCAGATCGTTGTTGAGATTCTGGAAGACGTCCGGCCTGATGAACAGGTGCTCGCGGCTTGCCGGCGGCTGAAAAACGCCGGGTACACGATCGCCCTCGATGATTTCGTTTTTTCCCAGGCAGGCCATTCGCTTACTGGGTTTGCCGACATCATCAAGGTGGACTTCCTGACCACGGCTCCCGCCGAGCGTGAAGCGCTGGCGTGCCAATTTTCCCCTCTGGGGGTCAAGATGCTGGCGGAAAAGGTCGAGACCCAGAAGGACATTGTGATTGCCCAGAAGATGGGCTACACCTACTTCCAGGGCTATTTTTTCTGCAAGCCCCAGATGATGTCCGCTCGCGAAGTGCCTGGATTCAAGCTGAACTATTTGCGCATGCTCCATGCGATCAACCGGACACACCTGGACCTTCATGAAGTGGAGAGGATTCTCCGGCAGGAACCGTCGCTCTTGATGAAGCTGCTGCGCTATCTGAACTCCGCCTATTTCGGCCTGCGCGGCGAGGTCACGTCGATCCGCCATGCCCTGACGCTTCTGGGCGAGAATAACGTGCGCAAGTGGATGTCCGTGGTCGCACTGCTGGACCTGGCCGAAGACAAGCCGGCGGAGTTGGTTGTTACATCCCTGCTGCGCGCCCGCTGCTGTGAATTGCTGGCCCGGCCGCTACGAATGCCGGAACGTGAGACCGACTTGTTCCTGCTAGGACTGCTTTCGGTGATGGATGCCGTGCTGGGCCGCAGGATGGTTGATGTTCTGGCAGAAATGCCGGTGGTCGAGGAGGTTAAGACCGCCCTGTTGGGCAGCTCAAACCGGCTCCGCACCGTGCTGGATGCCGTAATCGCACAGGAAATGGGAAATTGGCATCATCTGCGGATCTGTGCCGAGCAGATGAGGTTGGACGAGAATCTGCTCCCGCAAACCTACCTGCAGGCGGTTCAGTGGCAGAGAGACATCTTCACCGGATGAATGACTCGGGAAATCAGGTGCGCGTTAGGGTCATGGCAAAGCGCTGCCGTTGGCAGCCAGTCCCAGGTTGCTGATGTCGATTTGGAAGCTCCCGCTGTCGGGAAATTCCAGTTTGACCGAAACCCCTTCCTTGAGCGCTGGAGCGTCGTTGCCGACGTACATCTCAGTGGTGCCGGATCCGGTAACGCTGGTGGAATTTCCCGGCTTCTTGGTCTCCTTCTTGAAATTCTTGATAATGTAGATGAGATTGTGTCCCCTGGCCTCCTCGGGGTAATCACAGGTAGTTTCATCATACCGGATATCTTCGCCCCAATCCTCAGTTCTGATTTTTGATTTATGTTGTTGCATCACCGTGCTAGCATGCTGACGAGAATAAATGAATCCGATTTCCTACTGCGGATTTGGCGGGGGGACACAAGGCATTGCTGCAGTCTGTCATGGGGACTGATTACACATGCAGGACTGACTGTTCTTCAGCCGCATCTGGAATGACTGCAAAGCAAATAGTATAATCAACTGCGCATCGGGACCCGAAAGGACCGATTTGGCATATCCACCCTGGCATAGAGAGACAATATGGAAGGGGATTCTGTTCCCACGTGGGGCATGACAGAATCATCCCCTTTTCTTGAGATATTGCATGTAAGAAGGAGTCGACATGAACGAGAGAACCAGGGCAGTAAAGAGTATGCTGGCTTTATTTGCATGGACAGCTGCGTTGATGCTGGTTGCGGTGCCCGCGATGGCCCAGACGACTTCTCTTTCGGGGAAAATCGTCGACCAGGGCGGCGGAGTGGTTCCAGGCGTGTCGCTCACGCTGATCTCTTCGACCGGCGCCGTGAAGACTGCCGTAAGCAACGAAATGGGCGCCTATCAATTCCCGCAGTTGCCGCCCGGCAGGTATTCAATTAAAGCGGAATTGAAAGGATTCAAGACGGCGTTTATCGAAAGGCTCGAGTTGCTCGTCGACACGCCAATGGTTCAAGACCTGAAGCTGGAAGTGGGAGGGATCACGGAAACGGTGACCGTCCAGGCAAGCGCCACAAAGCTGAACACCGTGGACGCCACTCTGGGCAACGCCTTCGAAGCGTTCCGGGTTATCCAGCTGCCGCTGGAATCGCGCAACGTCGCCAACTTGTTGAGCCTTCAGGCGGGTGTAACTCAAAGCGGATATGTCAGCGGTGCGCGGAGCGATCAATCCAACCTGACGCTGGACGGCATCGACGTCAACGAGCAGCAGACCGGCGAGGCATTCCAGACCGTCCTGCGCGTAAATCCCGACTCGCTCCAGGAATTTCGCGTGACCACGGCCACACCGAATGCGGCACAGGGGCGTTCCTCAGGGGGACAGGTGTCGCTGGTTACCAAGAGCGGCACCAACGAGTTCCATGGTTCGCTTTACGAGTACCATCGCAATACCGCAACGACAGCCAACGATTTCTTCAACAACCGCACGATTGATCCAATAACCGGGAAAACACTGCCGCGGCCAAAACTCATCCGGAACCTGTTCGGCGGATCCATCGGCGGTCCGATCGTGAAGGACCGTTTTTTCTTCTTTTACAACTACGAAGGTCGCCGGGATGCCAAAGAGACCACTGTGGTAAACGAAGTTCCGCTGGCGTCACTGGGACAGGGCCTTGTAAAATACGAGAACACAGCGGGGGGCATCACAACGTTGACTCCCAACGACATCAAGGCGCTTTATCCCGGCGTGGGCGGCATCAATCCGATTGCAGTCGCCACGCTCGCCGAGGCTGCCAGAAAATATCCCGCCAATGACACCACCATCGGAGACGGCCTGAATATCGGCGGTTACCGCTTCAACGCTCCGCTTCCTGTCAAATACAACGGTCACACGGTCAATCTGACTTTCAACATCGACTCGAAGGCCACGCACGTCCTCCAATTCCGCGGCAATTACCAGCACGATCATGAAGCCATCGCTCCTGATCCTGATGATGTACGATGGCCGGACACGCCCGGAGCCAATCGCTGGAGCCACCCCATCGGGTTCGCAGCCGGCTATACATGGACCATCAATCCAAAGATGGTCAACACATTCCGTGCCGGCCTGACGGGCCTGGCGTATTCTCAGCAAGGGGATTCGACGGAAAACAGTATCGGGTTCCGGTTCGTGTACTGGCCCCGGAACTTTGACCGGACCTTGAACCGGACAACTCCTCTTTGGAACTTCGTCGATGACTTGGCATGGGTCAGCGGCAATCACACCTGGCAGTTCGGGACCAACATCCGCGTCATACGGAACCAGCGGACCTCCTTCGCCAACTCATGGGATGACGCCGTGACCAATCCATCCTTCTATGAAGACTCGGGAGCGGTTCTGGATGCGCCCATTACCGACATTGCCGGTAGCGTATCGAATTTCCAGGCTGCCATTTGCGCTGCGATCGGACGATATTCCCAGTATTCGGGCAATTACAATTACGGGGCCGACGGAAAGCTGCTTCCGCTGGGTACCGGCGTGGCACGGAGCTTCGGCACGGAGGAATACGAGTTCTACGGCCAGGATACCTGGCGCGTTCACCCGGATCTCACGCTGACCCTTGGTTTGCGCTACAGCCTGAATAAGCCCGTTTACGAGACGAATGGAATTCAGGTGAGGCCAAGTGTAAGCCTCGGCGGATTCCTTGAAAAAAGAGCCGAATCTGCCGCCAAGGGGATCCCCTACAACGAGATCATCTCCATCGATCTGGCAGGACCGGCAAACAACCGGCCCGGTTATTACGATTTCGAGAAGAAAAACCTCGCTCCGCGCGCTGCGTTTGCCTGGCAGCCCAATTTTGACAATGGCTTCCTTAAAGCCATTTTCGGCGCCGGGAAAAAATCCGTTTTCCGCGGCGGCTTTGCCATGACCTACGATCGCATCGGAAGCGCGCTTACCGTATCTTTCGACCTCAACAGCACGCTCGGCTTCTCTTCGTCGCAGACGATTGCGGCCAACACTTACAACGTCAGCGATAATCCGGCGCCCCTGTACACCGGCCCCGGCCAGAACATCAGGACGCTGCCGAGGATCGTGGTTCCGCCGAATGTCAACTTTCCGTTGACGACGCCGGCCGACGAGGATCAGCGCATCGAGCAGTCGCTCGACGACACGCTGACCACGCCTAAGAATTACGCCTGGAACTTCTCGATCGGGCGCGAATTCCGGGGCGGCCTGAGCGTTGAGGTTTCCTATGTCGGACGTGCGGCGCGCAACCTCCTGGCGACGCGTGACATCATGCAGCTCAACAACCTGGTGGATTCGAAATCGGGAATGGATTGGTACACAGCCTCGAACCTGCTCTACGATCTGCGTGACAAGAACACGCCGGTCGAACAGGTGAAGCCCATCCCGTACTTCGAGAACCTGTTCCCCGATTACCGGAGAAGAAGTCAGCCGACGGCGACTCAGAGCATCTTTACGGTGGTTGCCCGGGATTGGACCGATCTTCCCGACTGGACATACCTGCAGCTGCGGATCGACGACGCCGGAATTTACCCGAACGCGTTTTTCCATCCCCAATATGCCGCGCTGGCTGCCTGGAGCACCGTTGCCTATTCGGATTACCATGCGGCGACGCTGTCGATCCGCGAACGCTTCAAAGATAGTCTCAGCCTGGACTTCAACTATACCTTCGGCAAGTCCATCGACAACGCTTCCGGACTGCAAACCGAGACTGCGTATGCTGCCGGATTTATCGAGAACGCCCTGCGCCCTGATGATAACAAGGCGGTCAGCGACTTCGACCTGACCCACGTCATCAATGGGAATCTCGCATGGCAGCTCCCGATCGGCCAGGGGCGTGCTTTCCTGAATTCGATCAATCCCGTCCTGGAGCAGATTCTGGGCGGCTGGCAGTTTACGAGCATATTCCGCTGGAATTCCGGCCTGCCCGAGAGCGCGCCGTTTGACGCCGAGATTTGGGCCACCAACTGGAATGCCCAGAGCTGGGGATCGCTCACGCGCCCTCTCAAGGCAGAGCCCACGAAGGCGGGAGATAATCCCAATTTCTTTGCCGATCCGGAGTATGCCTATCAGAGCTTCCGGAACGCGAGGCCGGGTGAGACCGGACAGCGGAACATCTTCCGCAGACAGGGTTATGTTGCGATCGATTTCGGTTTGGGCAAGTCCTTCAAAATGCCATGGGCCGAGGGCCACAAGCTGCAGTTCCGCTGGGAGGTTTTCAACGCCACCAACACCCAGCGGCTTGCAGGTCCGGATACTGGTAGCAGGGCCGGATACGGCTTGGTCATAGATCCCCAATTCAACGCTCCGGCTCCATCTTTTGCAAACATCACTGAGATTCAGGGCAGTCCTCGCGTCATGCAGTTTGCCCTGCGTTACGACTTCTAGGGGAGGCGTAAAGCTGCCCTGATTGACAATCCATTGCCGCCGGTGAACGACAGCCGTTCACCGGCGGTTTTTCTTTTGCGGATCTACTTCTTCTTGTTTTCGAGGATATACTTCTGCAGTTTTGCTCTTTCCGGGAAGTCGGGTTTTTTGACAAGAAATTGCTCGTATTCGGCGGCCGCCCGATCCTTATATCCCGCGGCATTATAGAGAGCGGCCAATCGGAGGTGCGCGTCCGCCATGCCGGTCGGATCCAACCTGAGGGCTTCATTCAGATGCACCACCGCCATGGATCCCTTTTTTACCTGCAGGAGCGCTTCCCCGAGACAGAACTGGGCTTCGGCGATTTGAGGCTGCGCTTCCACGAGCCTGGTAAGAGTCTCAACCGCAGCTTCATTGTTTTTCTGCGACAACTGAAGCTTTCCCATGTTCAGCAAGGCCAGTTCATAGGAGGGCTTCAGCTGAAATGCCTGGCCAAAAGCTTTCCCGGCTTCCGGGAGGTTTTTCTGCTTGAAGAGTACTGTGCCGAGCTCGGTCCACGCTTGAAAATCCTTTGGATCCGCAGCGACAATCTTGCGAAGCAGTGCAATGGCTTCCTCATACTCATTAGCCGCGACTGCCTTCTGTGCTTTTTCGAACTCCAGGGCGTTCTCCTGGCTCCTCGGGTATGCGTCCAGACTCAGGCTCGCTGCCGGCCCGGCGCCGGGCTGCCCGACCGGGTCGGGGCCGTATGCCAATTCGATGTCGCGGCGAATGTCGGTGAAGGCCTTTTCCTGCAGAAGGATATTGATGCGCGCCACCTCGCGCCCGCCGGTTTCGATCGCCAGTTCGTATTCGCCGTTCGGAACATTGAAAAAGCGGTAGCGCCCGTTTGCGGAAATAACAGTGCGCGCAAACGCCATGCCACTTCCTGCAACAGTGTAGAGTGTTATCGTATAAGCCAGATTCGGGATGCCGGCCATCTTCTTTTCGTCGACCTTGAGATCGCCGTACAGGGT
>CAYGWQ010000160.1:0-11953 GCA_964353465.1 uncultured Acidobacteriota bacterium
GCCGATATCCCAGTTGCCCGACCACCAGTGCTGCACAGTGCCAAAATCGAAGTCCAGGAGAGCCACACGTTTTTTGGCCTGCGCTGCAGGCAGTGAAACACTTCCGGCAATCATGATCCACAAACATAAGCCTGCCCAACGATGCAATTTCATGTCTCCCTCTCTTCTGCCCCAAAGGGATCGGGACGTCCGCTCCTGTCCCTCATCCAGCTGATACCCAAACACATGACGTTTTCAGTTTAGGCTAACTATGCTCCTGATTTCAATGGTAGTTGCATCGCGTTGATTCTGTGATTCAGAAAGTAGGGTGGCAAGGCGGGAAGGGGCAAAAGAGAAAAAGCGAACCACGAAGACCTCGAAGACCTCAAAGGGACAAGCCCTTTGAGGTCTTCGAGGTCTTCGTGGTTCCTTTCTATTGCCAGTGTCTGAATCGCAGGCGTTGATTCAGCGCTCTGGACTCATGAGCGGGCCAAGTGATAGGATGAGTATTCAGGTGACAAGGGTGCCCAATCCGGACACGGGAGGCATTCCCGGCAGAGGAGCGCTCCCGGGAGCTAAAACTATGACATGGTTCAAGAAGCAGCAATCGCCGCTGGCCGCGTCCAAAGAAGAAGACAAGACAGTCCGTACCGAGGGCCTGTTTACCAAGTGCGAGGGTTGTCGCGCCATCATCTGGAAAAAGGACCTGGATGCTAACGACAATGTCTGCCCGAAGTGTAATTTCCATGCCAAGATCGGGGCACGGGACCGCCTCCGAATGCTGTTTGACGAAGGCCAATACGAGATCCAGGACCAGAACCTGGTTTCGCCGGATCCCTTGAAGTTCTTCGACCGTCAACCCTATGCCGAGAGGCTGGAGACCGCCAGATTGGCTACAAAACTCAACGACGCAGTGATGAACGCATCCGGCAAACTTGGTGGCCGGCCCACGTTGATTTCTGCCATGGAATACAGCTTCATCGGCGGCTCGATGGGCTCGGTGATGGGAGAGATGCTCACGCTGGCCGTTGAAAGGGCGGCTGAAAAGAAGATGCCGCTCATTATCGTATCGGCGTCCGGCGGAGCGCGCATGCATGAGGGCATATTCTCTCTGATGCAAATGGCTAAAATCAGCGCCGCGCTCGCTCGCCTGGATGATCTGCGTGTGCCCTTCATTTCCCTGCTTACCGATCCTACGACCGGAGGCGTTACAGCCAGTTTTGCCATGTTAGGGGATCTGATCATTGCTGAACCGGGTGCCTTGATCGGTTTCGCCGGGCCGCGCGTTATCGAACAGACGATACGGCAGAAGCTGCCCAAGGGATTCCAGCGTTCCGAATTCCTGCTCGCGCACGGCATGCTCGACGCCATTGTCGATCGCCGCGACCTGCGCGAATACCTCACCAACGCATTGAACTTTTTCCTTTCCTGACCTTGAACTACCGCCAGGCTTTCCACCTTCTCGCACAGCGCGGCAACGAGGTTCGCGCCATTCACCTTGGCCTGCACCGCATCGAAACCCTGGCGAAGACCCTCGGCAGCCCGCAACGACGATACGCGGTACTCCATATCGCGGGCACGAACGGCAAGGGGAGCGTCGCGGCCATGTCGGAGGCCATCCTGCGCACCGCGGGCTGGAAGACCGGCCTGTATACCTCGCCCCATCTGGAAAAAGTTCAGGAGCGGATCCGCGTCTCGGGCCGCGACATCCCGAGCCGGAAGTTTGCCGCCCTGATCACCAGGGTTCATGAGAAAGAAGAGGAGCTGTACGCACGCAGGCAGCTCGATCGCCGCCTGACGTATTTTGAGTTTCTCACCGCATGCGCCTTTCAGCACTTTGCCGACGAGAGGGTAGATGTGGCTGTCGTGGAAGTAGGATTGGGCGGGCGTCTTGACGCCACCAACATCGTCACTCCGCAAGCCTGCATCGTCACCGGAATCTCCCTCGATCACCAGGACCTGCTGGGTCCCACCATTGCGAAGATTGCATCGGAGAAGGCAGGAATCATAAAGGCGGGGGTACCCGTGATCTCCGCCTGCCGGTCTCCCGAAGCGCAACGGGTCATTCGCACGCGCGCTCGACGCGTCGGCGCGCCGCTGACGGAAATCGATAGAGACTGCCGCACTCGGGTGGTGGGCGAGCAGGGCGCTTGCATGATCATTGACCTGAAGACGCCCCGGCAGTTCTACCCGCGTTTGCCGCTGGCGTTGGCAGGACTTCATCAGGCGCGGAATGCCGCGCTAGCGGTCGCAGGAGTAGAAGCGCTGGCAGCGTTTCCCGTGCTCACCAATGATGTCCGGCGCGGCTTAGCCCGTACACGCTGGCCCGGAAGGTTGGAAACCTATTACGCGAGACGCCGGACGCTGCTTGAAGGCGCCCACAACGTGGAAGGCGCGCGTGCGTTGCGCAACCACCTGATGCGATGGGAAGACTGCGAAATTCACATGGTTTTCGGCGCGCTGGGCGACAAGGACATCCAGCGGATGGGAGGATTGCTCTTTCCTCTGGCACGGAGCATCCATTTGGCCCCTGTAGCCAACTCGCGCTCCGCGCGCCCGGCAGACATTGCCGCGCTGCACCCGCGCCTGCGCACACGGTTGCGCCTGCATGCCAACGCCCCATCCGCATTGCGCGCCGCATGGGAAGAGTGCCCGCGGCGCGGGCTGGTCGTAGTCACGGGATCGCTTTATTTGCTGGGAGAGCTGCTGCCCATCCTCCGCGCAGAAAAGGTACGGTGACAATTACGGTGACAGGCGCGAATGGCACTAAAATAAGGATTTCAATTGGGACCCTGAAGGGTCCAGCAGCAAAGCCCAGGGCGCAAGCCCTGGGAACTGACGTAAAGCAAGGAACCAGCTCTGAAAGGGCGGCGCAGGCTGCTTCGCCCTTCAGGGCTGTTCGCAATTCGTCGCGCCGGATCCCAGGGTTTCACCCTGGGCTGATCTGCACCGCCCTTCAGGGCTCACATTCTTAACTTAGTGCCATTCGTGACAGGCGCCATAATCTTTATTCGAGGCTGAGGAGGAACTCGCCGGTGGTGACTGCTTTGCCGGGGGCAACGCCGATATCCTTGACCGTGCCGCTCTTGGGCGCACGAATCTCGTTCTGCATTTTCATGGCTTCCAATACCAGGAGCCCCTGGTCGTAAGCCACCGTATCTCCTTGTTTGACCAGGATGCGAACGACTTTGCCCGGCATTTCCGCAGTGAGACGTTGCAGTCCGGCCAGACCTTCCTCCACTTCCCGCTGCGGCCGCAGGCGGCGCGAGTCTGAAACACGCAAGGCGTGCGATCCGCCGCGCCCGACGACGGAACAGCTGTCGCCGGATAAATCGATCAGAAAATCGTAGACGCGACCGTCGAGGATCAGGGAGACATGTCCGTTCGGAAGGGGCACCCAATCGGAGGGAACTTCCTCTCCGTCGACAGTCACTTTCCATGAGCCGGGAGCTCCGCTCACTTCCACTTTCATCTGCTGCTTGCCACAATCGATTTCCAGATTCACAAAATCCTCTGAGAGCGGGCGCGCTCGCGCCCGGGAGCAGGTTCCGGCCGAAAAACGGAAAGCGGTCGCCCTGCCGAGGGGCCTTTCTTCCAGCGCCGGCATGCGGCCAACGGCATTAGGATACGTCTCCTTTCAGCCTCTGCAATAGTTGCTAGCGCCAGCCGAGGCGCGGCCGCGCATTTCCAGCACGTCCGGACATTTTCCAGGCGTTGTTGCTTGAACGCTCCCATGGCGTCGTCCCGTTGACAGCCGCACCCGCATAGGCCAGGGCGGCCGCAATTCTGGCCGCTTCCAGGACAGCAGGCGCCGCCTCGGGCGTTTGCCTGCGTTTCATGAATTCCTCGATAAAGTTGGTCGACAGCCGGCCGGCGATGAACTCGGGATCCGCCAGCACGGCGCCGAAGAATGCCAGGTTGGAATGGATGCCCAGGATACGATATTCCCCGATGGCCCGACGCATGCGGGCGATGGCCTGCATGCGGTCCGCCCCATAGGTCACGAGTTTCGCCAGAAGAGGATCGTAGTGAATCGGCACTTCCCACCCGCGATAGACGCCGGAGTCGACCCGAACGCCCGGCCCTTGCGGCTCGATCAACTCACGGATGATCCCGGGCGAAGGGAAAAAACTGCGCTCGGGATCCTCGGCATAGATCCGGCACTCCAGAGCCCAACCGCGCAGCTTCACATCTTCCTGGCGTATGCGGAGCGGTTCGCCGGCTGCGATGTGGAGCTGCTGCTGCACCAGGTCGATGCCGGTCACCATTTCCGTGACCGGATGTTCCACCTGGAGCCGGGTGTTCATTTCCAGAAAATAAAACCTCCGCTCATCGTCCAGCAAAAACTCAACGGTACCCGCGTTTTCATAATGCGCGGCACGGATCACGCGTAGCGCCGCTTCCCCCATCTGCCGGCGTAGATCCTCGTCCAGCACGGGGCTGGGACACTCTTCCACCACTTTCTGGTGCCTGCGCTGCACGGAACACTCCCGCTCGCCGAGGTAGACGGCGTTTCCGTGCTTGTCGGCGAGGATCTGGATCTCCACATGGCGCGGCCGCACAATATACTTTTCCAGATAGAGGGAGGGATCGCCGAAGGCGTTTTGCGCTTCCGAACCGGCAGCCTCGAAGTCCGCGCGCATGTAACTATCGTCCGGCACCAGGCGCATTCCCTTCCCTCCGCCGCCCGCCGCCGCTTTCAGCATGACCGGATAACCGATCTGCCCGGCCTCTCTCAGGGCCTCCTCGAGGGATGTCAACGCCCGGTACGTGCCGGGCACGATGAGCACGCCGGACTTCAAGAGCACGGTGCGCGCACCCGTCTTGCTTCCCATGACGCGCATGGACTCCGCAGACGGCCCGATCAGCGGCATGCCGGCTTCGGCGCAAGCGGCGGCAAAACGGGGATTCTCCGAGAGGAAACCGTAGCCCGGATGGATGGCGTCGGCGCGGCAGCGCTTGGCAATACCGAGAATCCTGGGGATCGACAGGTAACTTTCCGATGAGGGCGCCGGACCCAGCAGATAGGCTTCGTCCGCGAGCCGGACATGCTGGGATGCACGGTCGGCTTCCGAATAGACGGCCACGGGAGACACCCCCATGTCCCGGCAGGCCCGAATAATGCGGACGGCAATCTCGCCGCGGTTGGCAATGAGTACTTTTTTAAACATGATCTTTCCCGAAACCAGCGGGAGTGAGTCTCCACCCGCAGAGCGGGTGGCCTCAGGAAGCCTCCCGGAGGGAGGCAAGGCCTTCGCAAGCCCTGAAAGGGCGTAGCAGCAAAGCCCAGGGCATATAAGCCCTGGGAAATATCGCGCACGTAATACAGCCCTGAAGGGGCGGCGCAGGCTGCTTCGCCCTTTCAGGGCTCTATCGAGCACTGCCGTTGTTCCCAGGGCTCACGCCCTGGGCTTTGCTGTTGCGCCCCTTCAGGGCTTGGTCTCGTAACCATCCGAAGGCTCGAATGATCCATTGCCATCTTCTAATCCTCTGCCTCGCCCGGGCAGCAGAGCTTTTTCGAGTCTCACCGCCAGAGGCGGTGGTTTACCTTAACCGAATTACCGGGAATACCGGCATGCCGATCGCTCTCCAGGCGGTCCGCGCCGGGAACCGGTTGCGAACCTGCTCAAGACTGATATCCGGATTCCAGTGATGCTGCCTCGCCCGGTTTCTGAAACAGCCTGATTATCTCCCGCAGATCCGTGATCAAAGCGGGATGTTGCCGTGCTTGCGCGCCGGGTTGGTATCCCTCTTGTTTTCGAGCATGCGCAGGCCGGTAATCAACTTGCGGCGCGTTAAGCGCGGCTCGATGATCTCGTCGATATACCCGCGATGGGCAGCAATGTACGGCGAGGCAAACTTGATCCGGAATTCCTCCACCTTGCGCGCTCGGAACTCCGCCGCATCCGGCGTTTCTTTCAGTTCATTGCGGTAAAGGATGTTGACCGCCCCTTCCGGCCCCATGACCGCGATTTCGGCGGTGGGGTACGCGTAGTTCAGATCCGTGCGTATATGCTTGGAGGCCATGACACAATAAGCGCCGCCGTAGGCCTTGCGTGTGATCACGGTGATCTTCGGCACGGTCGCCTCGGCAAAAGCGTAAAGCAGCTTGGCGCCGTGCTTGATGATGCCGCCGAATTCCTGCGCCGTGCCCGGCAGGAAGCCCGGCACGTCCTCAAAGGTGATCAACGGGATGTTGAAGGCATCGCAGAAGCGGACGAAGCGAGCCCCTTTCACCGAGGCGGATATGTCCAGCGTGCCGGCCAGGTAGGCAGGCTGATTGGCCACGATGCCGACGGCGCGCCCATCGAGCCGGGCAAAACCCACCACGATGTTTTTGGCAAAGTGTTTGTGCACTTCGAAAAAGTAGCGGTCATCCACGACAGCCTTCACGACATCCCGGATGTCGTACGGCTGGTTGGGATCGACGGGGACCACGGTGTTCAGCTTCTCATCCTCGCGGTCCCAGGGGTCGCTGGTCGGCTTGGCGGGCGGATCCTCCATGTTGTTGGACGGCAGGAAGGACAGCAGCTCGCGTATCGTGGCCAGGCATTCGCGATCATCCGCAACCGCGAAGTGGGCGACGCCGCTGGTGCTGTTATGGGTAATGGCGCCGCCCAGCTCGTTCATCGTCACCTCTTCATGAGTGACCGTCCTGATCACATCGGGCCCGGTGACGAACATATAGCTGGTGTCTTTGACCATCAGGATGAAATCGGTGATCGCCGGCGAGTACACGGCGCCTCCCGCGCAGGGCCCCATGATCGCTGATATTTGCGGGATCACACCGCTTGCAATCGTGTTGCGCAAGAAGATGTCGGCGTAGCCGGCCAGGCTCACAACCCCTTCCTGGATCCGTGCCCCGCCGGAGTCGTTGAGGCCGATGATGGGAGCGCCCATTTTCATGGCCAGGTCCATGACCTTGCAGATCTTTTCCGCATACGCTTCGCTCAGGCTGCCTCCGAAGATGGTGAAGTCCTGCGCAAAAACGTACACGACGCGTCCATCAATGCGTCCATAGCCGGTGACGACTCCGTCACCGAGGATCTTCTGCCCAGCCATGCCGAAGTCGATGCAGCGGTGTTCGACAAACCTGTCGAGCTCTTCGAAGCTCCCCTCATCCACAAGCAGATGGATTCGCTCCCTGGCGGTCAGCTTGCCGGCGGCGTGCTGCCGCTTGAGCCGTTCAGGCCCTCCAGCCTCCGCCGCCCGACGATTCAGAGCTTCCAGTTCCCGCAACTTGCCGGAAATATCCATAGTCCTATGCGTGGGCCGAAATGCAGACCGGAAAAGCTTCAAGACCACAATGGACCTGGAGGCAGCCCTTGGAGGTCTTTGCAGTCATTGCGGTCTGACTAGTTATGTGCGTGCCGGTTGCCGGACCGTTTCCCAATCCTTGAGGAAGCGCGCCAATCCTATGTCGGTGAGCGGATGGTTCAGCAGCTGCATCAGCACCTTATAGGGCATAGTCGCCACATGAGCGCCCAGGAGAGCGGCCTCGCGTATGTGGAGCGGATGGCGGCAACTCGCAACCAGAATCTGAGCTGCAAACTTGTAGTTGGCGAAAATGCGAACCAGGTCGGTGATCAGGCTCATGCCGACCTCGCTCACATCATCGAGACGCCCGACGAAGGGGGAGACGTATGTGGCGCCCAACTTGGCGGCAATCAGCGCCTGATTCGGGTTGAACACCAGCGTCACGTTGGTCCGGATGCCGTCGCTGCTCAATTGCCTGAGGGCCTTCATCCCTTCCTTGATCATCGGGATCTTGACCACGATGTTCTCGTGGATCCCGGCCAGATCCCTTGCCTCACGCACCATACCCGCACTGTCCGTGCTCACCACTTCCGCACTGATCGGGCCGTTCACGATTTTTGCGATGTCGCGCAGGATGTCTTTAAAATCTCGCTTTTCCTTGGCCACCAGCGATGGGTTGGTCGTTATGCCATCGATTAAGCCGTACTCTGCCGCATCCCGGATTTCGTCTATGTTCGCCGTATCCAGAAAAAATTTCATTGCGCTCCCCCTCCTGAGCCGTTTTATTATAACAGACATCTGCGATTCAGGCACAGCATGTCAAATGCCGGGATAGCCATGGAACCACAAAGACCTCAAAGACCACAAAGAGGCCGGAATGCCCCGGGAAGGGATGCCTGGGTGCTCAAAAGAGCTAATCGTTTAGAATAATTCCGAGTGAGTTCGGCTCAAAGCGTGCTATTCTCAATCTAACCGACAAAGCCGTGGTGATTCCTTTCAGATTCGCCAGATACTCAAGGAGGGGATGATCGTGATGCGCGACATGACTTAGGTGCTTTATGTGCTGCTGGGTCTCTTGCTGGCGGGCAGCGCGGCATCGCAGAGCAAAATCAAGCCTTGGACGCAATGGAACCAGCGGGACACGGAAAAGATCCTCAGCGATTCCGCATGGAGTCAGGAGGATATCCAGGCTGCATCTGTCATTGTCAGGATTCGGCTTCTTTCAGCGAAACCCATTCGGCAGGCTCTCTTGCGGCTCATGGAACTCAGGCCGTCAGAAGCTTCCCCGGATCAAATCAAACTGGCCCGGGAATCTGTTGAGCGCAAATACGAGCGTACCATAATCGTGGCGGTCAGCTACGAAAGCTACAGGAACGCATCTCCCGCTGCTCTCAGGCCCTATTTCCAGGCTTTCAGCAGTGCCGTAACCAGCTCTCTCAAGAATAATACTTACCTCCAGATCAAGGGCAAAAGTGTATTCCTGGATGAGTACCAGGCGTCGACCCAGGATGGATTGGGGGCTAAATTTATTTTTCCTCGGCATGTTGTAGAGCAGCTCCTTACTAATCCCAAGGATGATTGGCTGCGCTTTTGCGCGGAATGGCCGGCGATGACTGGCATGCAGCTCACGGTCAATGTGCGCTTCAAAGTTGCCAATTTCCTGTACGACGGCATCCTGGAATATTAGACTGACGGGGCGCGTGTGAGGAGCATGAGACAGGGAGGAGGCTCAGCGCATCGAAGCTGATGCGCAGCTCCAGGCAGGACCTTGAACGCTGCCTTGGAGTGCGCCAGCTCGCTCTGCTCCTGATACGAATTTCGGGCTGAAACGTATAGTAAGCACTCCAATGGCACCGTCGCTCAGACGTTGCCGATATTCTTTGCATGAATCGCTTTCGAAAGACTGTCATCTCTTTCTTGCGTCATTTACAGGCTGATCACGGCACGGTCCGGCATGGGTACGTTCGTAAGGATTGAATGAAACGGGCGCCTTGTGCTACCCTCCCGTCAATTCAGGGAGGATACCATGGCACGCCGCTTTGCCCTCATAATCGTTGTCACAATTGGACTAACGTTCACCGCCCACCCCGCCGCCGCGCCACAATCTGCGAGTATCCCCACCATCGATCAGTTCCTCGGCGCGGCGTCGCCCCTTGAAGTGGTAGCCGCTGCCAGGACGGACCGCGTGGCGTGGGTGGCGTACGACAGGGGCCGACGGAACGTTTACACGGCCGCCGCACCGGCGTACACGTCCGTCAAGCTCAGCAACTACCCGGACGACGATGGCGTGGATCTGACCGGCGTGACGATCTCGGCCGATGGATCGACGGTGGTCTTTGTCCGCGGCAGCGCCAGGAACCGCGATGGCTGGAACGCCAACCCGTCGGCGAATCCCGACGGCGGCGAGCAGGCGATTTGGGCCGCCCACACGGCGACACCCGGCGTGACCTGGAAGGTGATGGAAGGAAGCAATCCCGTGCTGTCTCCCGACGGGCGGTATGTCCTGCTGGCTCGCGAAGGACAGATCTACCGGGCACGCGTGTCGCCGGCGCGGCCGGCCGCGGCGGTCGATCGCGGCGAGGTTCCATTCATTCAAGTCTGGGGCACGAACAGCAACCCGGCATGGTCGCCCGACGGCACCAAGATCGCGTTCGTCAGCAACCGGACCGATCACAGCTTCATCGGCGTGTTCGACATGGCAACGCGGACGGTGAAATACATGGCGCCGGACGCTGACTTCGACACAAGCCCGATGTGGTCGGCCGACAGCAAGCGGATTATCTTCGTGCGCCGGCCGGGCACGCCCTTTGGCCAGCAGTCGCACGCGGGCAGTGGCGGGCTCGGTCTGCCGGCCGGCCCCGCCTATCAAGGCACGGGCGGCACGGGGCGAGGCGGCGGCGGACGTGGGGATGGAGGTGCGCGCGGCGGCGGCGCCGCCGCCCGGCAGGCGGGTGCGGCCCAAGGCGCCGGTAACGTGCCACCGTCCGCACGACAGGTGCCGGGCCTGACGAGCGCGACGTTCAAGGGCGGGTACACCTGCTCGATCTGGATTGCGGATGTCGCGACCGGCACTGCGCGCGAATCGTGGCGCCCTCAACAGGGCGATCGGTGGTCCAGCCTGCCCGCGCTGCGCCTGGCCGGCGACCATGCCGTGTTTTCCGGAAGCGGTGGTTTCGGCGGACGCGGCGGCGGCGAACCGGGAGAGCTGGGCGTGCAGGGCCCTCAGGACGAATGGGATCGGTTCTACAGCCTCAACTACACCGATCCGAATGCGAAGCCCGTCCTGCTCACGACGACTGACGGCCTGATCGAAGACGCGACGTCGACGATCATCTCGCCCGATGGACGGACGTTCTACTACTGCACGAACGCCACCGACATCGAACGGCGGCACATCTGGTCCGTTCACGTGTCGGGCGGCCAGCCGCGTCAGGTGACGACCGGCAGCGGCATCGAGACCCACCCCGCACCGCTCGCCTCAGGAGCGCTCGCGACGCTGAGCGCAACCTGGAACATGCCGCAGTCGCTCGGGATCTGGTCGTCGCCGACTTCACAGAAAATCATCTTCCCGACGACGCGCCCCGGTTTCCCCACCGAGGCGCACGTTGAACCTGAACTCGTCATCACGCATCCGGAAGATCGCGCGTTCGAAATCAAGAACCAGTTGTTCCTGCCGAAGAACAGCCGGCCCGGCGAGAAGCACCCGGCCATGATCTTCGTGCATGGCGGCCCGGTCCGCCAGATGCTGCTCGGCTATCACTACCGCTACGTGTACCACCAGTTTTACGCCATCAATCAGTGGTTCGCGTCGCGCGGATATGTCGTGCTCTCCATCAACTTCAGGGGCGGCGTCGGGTACGGACGCTCGTTCCGGAACGCACCCGGGACCAACCTGCGCGGCAACTCCGAGTATCAGGACGTCCTGGCTGGCGCGAAGTACCTGCAGTCACGTCCCGACGTAGACCCGAAGCGCATAGGCATCTACGGGCTGTCCTACGGCGGCCTCCTCACCGCCCAGGCCCTCGCGCGCAACTCGGACATCTTCGCCGCCGGCGTTGATTACGCCGGTGTGCACCTGTATGGCAGCTCGCTGGACCCGACGACGGTGGCCTATCAATCGTCGGCGATTTCGCAGATCGACAACTGGAAGTCGCCCGTCCTCATCATCCATGGAGACGACGATCGCAATGTGTTCTTCGCGCAAACGGTCGGGCTCGTGCAGTTGCTGCGCCAGCGCGACGTGTACTACGAGCTCATCGTCCAGCCGGACGACGTGCACGATTCGCTGCTCCACCGTCGGTGGCTGGAATGGTTGGGGCGGATGGATGCGTTCCTGCAGAAGGTCCTGGGGGGCGGCAACACGACCGGGCGCTAGTTAGTTTCTGTCGCGAAACTCACTCTGGTCTTAAATATAGCCCCGCAGGGGCGGTAAGATAGTAGCCCCGAGCGCAAGCCCGGGGTTGGGCCGGGAAGCAGCGCGGAGCCCTGAAGGGGCGACAGAAATAGTTGCCAACAAAGATCTTTCGCCCCTGCCGGGGCTCACTAAATGCAACATCCTATCCGGGGGTTCACACCCCCGGCTATTATCTGCTGACCCCTCCGGGGCCGCGCTGCGAGGACTCGAGCGGAGTTTCGATCGGCATAGGGGCGGCGGTCGCTCCGCGTGTGCGTGCGAGAAGGGGTGGTGAAGCTGCGATCTTTTCAGGTCATCAGGAGG
>CAYGWQ010000161.1:0-11919 GCA_964353465.1 uncultured Acidobacteriota bacterium
TGAGCTTTCGATGAAGCTGCAGGTGTTGATGACGATGATCTCGGCCGCTGACCTATCTGCAGTGATAATGTGACCTTCTTTCTGCAACAGGCCGAGCATGACCTCGGTATCCACGAGGTTTTTTGGGCACCCCAGACTGATAAAGCCTACTTTCGCCACGCGACCGCTCCCCGGCCGGGGCCTCGCCATGCCCCGGGAAACTATGAATACTAGGCCTTCCCCCGCACGCGTTCAAGGGGCAACGCTGCCATGCGGTTGTTGCCGCAGAGCGTGGAGCAATGCACGGGCCCGGGCGAGATCTCCCATCTGAGGCGTCCGCCCGAAACGATTACGGTTGTAGATTGCCGTGAGGGAAGCCAACGTCTCGCCGAACGGCTCCCGCGCCAGGTCCCGGGCAAACTCCAGGGGCGTCAGATTCTTGCGGCGCACCCAGCCGCGGCGTTGCAGCAGATCGAGCGCCTCCGCGTAGAACCCCGAAACTGCGGCTTCTTGATCTCGTCCGAAAGAGTGGCGCGCAAGCGTACGTATGATGCGGCGCATGATTCCAGCGCCCCGGATGACAAGAAATGTTGCTGTCAGCAGGACGACGGCAATTATCGCCGCGAGGATACCGGCGCGCGATCCGGTCCATCGGCCCGGGCGCCAGCCGGCCGCCCGGTTCCAAATGCGCTCGCCCGATTGCCGGGCGTAATCCCAAGCCGCCTGCTGGAAGCCCTGCAGCCACGATCGGGATGTTTCGGCGAAGCGGGCCTGTCGCCGGAAGTCGTAGTGGACCAAATCCGCCAACCACCAGAAGTCCAAAGCATCGACAATCGTTTGAAACTTCTTGAGGAACGCCGGCCTTGGCGGATCGGGCTGCGACGGCGTCGGTTCGAATTCCACCCACCCGTAGGGAGCGAAGTAGGCCTCCACCCAACTGTGCGCGTCACTCTGACGCACCATCCAATGATCGGAAAGTCGGTTGTATTCTCCGGCGCGGAAGCCATTCACCAGCCGCGAGGGTATGCCTACATGGCGGAGCATGACCGCCATAGCAGTGGCAAAATATTCGCAATGGCCCCGGCGCGTCCCGAAAAGAAACGCCGCCAGCGGATCGGCGCCATCCTGGGTTTCCTCGAGCTCAAGGCTGTAGCGATAGGTACCGCGGAGGTGGTGCTCCAGCGCCCGGGCCTTTTCATAGGGAGAATGCGCTTCCGACGTTGTGCGGCGTGCGAGTTCGGCAACCCGGCTGTCCCCCTGGGGGATTTCAAGACAGCATTCTGCGATCTCGCGCGGCAAAGGGCCGAATGATGACCCGATATCCTTCGGATCAGGCCGGGCGAGATCGGATACGACGGAGTAACGAATGGTGCCGACTCGCGGGGTGTGCGCATAGATAGTATCGGAGGCATCTCGTTCCAGGCCCCCGAGCTCGTTCGAGACCGCCAGCACCTTGTGAATGCCGAAGACCACATCGGTGGCAACAGGCTCCAGAAAAACGGTCTGGACGAGGACGTCGGTTCCTTGCGTGGTTTGCCGCAATTTGAAATATCCGGCCTGGGTGGGTATCCGGTCCCGCGCGGACCGGCTGCGGCTCCAGACCCTGCCGTCGAAGCGGTCCAGCGCGGTCCCGCGCCATTTCAGGTCAGGCGGCAGCATTTCAGGCGGCGCATCCACCCTGATTCTCATCACCGCCTGCCTGGATTTCTGGATGTTGCCGATGGCGCCGAGCTCGACCGTTTCGGAAAAGCCGCTGATGAGCCGTGCCGGCGAAATGGAGAAGGGCCGGATTGCGAGCGACACGCGCGGCAGCAGAAAAAAGAGCGGGGCGGCGAGCGTGAGGATCGCGAGGGTCCATACCAGGATCAAGATTGCTAGGCTCCCTGTCGGGAATCCGGCAAACAGCTCAAGATCCGTTCCCCTCATATCCCTGGGGACGACGACCGGCTGAATCGTCCCCGCGCTCAGGGCATCTGCACTGCTTCGCTTCATTTCGAACAGGATGATCGAACTGAGGGCAAAAACGAGGAACAGCACCAGGCACGGCAGGAAAAGGAGTGAGGGCGGCAGCGAGGCGGCGGTGAGGAGCGCACCGGCGCTGAGCAGGTAAGCATAGAGGAAATCGCTATCCGCAACGCGGGTCAGGAGCCTGAGTCCGGTGGTGAAGAGCAGCAGATGCACGGCGCTCGCAATGAGCGAATGGGACAGCAGCAGATAATCGAGCCCGACAACCGGAAGGTACGCGAGCACGATGCCCCGCCACAGCCACGCCGGGAGCCTCTGCCGCAGCTTCGCCGTGTCGATGAACCAGCTGGCGACAAATGCCGAACCGAACAAAGCGAGGAGGATGGGGCTTAGAGCCCCGGTTGCAGCGACCGCAAGAAATCCCGTGGCAACCAGGCAATAGGAAGATAGCTTGTAGCAGGCTGCGAAGCTCATAGCTCGTCGAAATAAATCACATAGGAGGAACGCCAGATCGGAGCGGGAAGGGTTCCCCTCGGCCTCGAGGTCAGGATGATCTTAAAGACTTTCTCCGATAATATCCGCTGCAGCTGATCCCTCGAGGGACCTCCGGAGAGTTCCCGATCCAGGCCCGCGGTGTTTTTCCGGCCGGCCGGTTCGCAACGGACCACCGCCAGCGACCTCAGAATGCGATAGAGGTGATCGATTCCCGTGTCTCGTGGGACATGCTCATGGGGAGTGACATATTCGAACTCAGCGCCCTCCCTTACGAAATGGGAGGCCAGGCTGGCCGTCAGGGAGACCGCCTCTTCGAATGCCTCCTGGCAATCAGCCCGCGAGCCATGAACCCTCGTGTCGAGAATCAGACAGAACTCGCTTTCCTCTTCGCGCGCATATTCGCGGGTCATCAGCTTTCCGGTCTTGGCGGTGGCTTTCCAGTGGATCAAGCGCGCACTTTCCCCGTCCTGGTACTTGCGGATCGCGTAGAGGCTCTCCCCATGCCCGACGCGCCTCCCTTCCAGTTTTCCCGGCAGAAAAGGGAGCAGGTGAAAGTCGGATGAGACTTGCCGGATCGATGGGTAGACCAGTACCTCCCCGCTCACGGCTACCCGTTCGCCGCGGCGGAAGAATCCGAGGGGGAAGCGGGTGGAGAGATGCATTCCCTCGAGACGGTAGGCCCCTCGCCTTGGGAAGGATTGCGAAATCAGCTCGGAACGCGACTCCCCGGGGGGAATCGCCGGGAAATACGCCGCATGGTGCAGCACCGGCGTGTCCCCCGGCGTCTCCGCAGCGGAGCCAGTTTTCCAATACCTGAGCCTCCTCAGGCGCCCGGCAAGGCGCCGCGCGCGCATCAGGGATAGGTCTTCAATCCGGATTGAGAACGCAGGGAGCCATCGTTTCTGGTTGTGCAGAGTGATCTTGATCGAGACCTTCTCCCCCTCGAAGACGTTCTGCGGCACGAGCAGCGAGACAAAGATGGAGCGCAGCGAAAGGCGGGCGACCATCCCGGAAGTGAGAGCGGCCGAGAGCGCCAGTGCCAGGATCATGTACAACAGGTTGTTGCCGGTCCTGACGGCTCCCAAGGCGATCAGGAAAACGGTCAGAATGAAGAAGCCGCCCGCGCTCGTGATGCGGAAGGAGAAGGGCGAGCGCCATTGACTCAGATTCAGCTCGCGCCCCGTGCGCTGCGGGGACTCATGCGCCTCAGAGAGGGACTTCGATGCTCTGAAGGATTTCTGCAAGGATTTCCTCGGCCTCTTCACTGCGTTTGTGGGGTGACGCATATTTGGCGCTAACAATCACCCTGTGCGATAAGACCGGAAGCGCCAGGCGCTTGATGTCGTCCGGGATGCAGTAGCTGCGCCCTTCGTAAAAAGCGAGGGCCTGAGCAGCGCGATGCAACGCCAGGGAGCCGCGCGGACTGGCTCCGGTGAGCAAAAACTCCGAGCGGCGGGTGGCCTCCACGATTGCCAGAATATAATCGAGCAGGGCGTCGTCCACGCGGACTTCGGCTACGGATTGTTGCGCGTCGAGAATGTCCTTGGCCTGGAGCACCGGTGCAATCTGCTCGACGTTGGGACGACAATTCTGTTGCCGCAATATCTCCTTTTCTGCCTCTCCCTCCGGATACCCCATCCGGATGCGCAGCATGAATCGATCGAGTTGAGATTCGGGCAAGGGATAGGTGCCATGGTGCTCGATCGGATTTTGCGTGGCCACTACCATGAAGGGGCGAGGCAGTGCGTAGGTCTGGTTGTCGACGCTGATCTTCCCCTCGCTCATGGCTTCGAGCAACGCGCTCTGCGTCTTCGGGGTAGTGCGGTTGATCTCGTCGGCCAGGACCACATTTGCGAAGATCGGGCCCCGGCGGAACTCGAATGCCTGTTCGGATTGGCTAAACACGGAAATGCCGAGGATGTCCGAGGGAAGGAGGTCGCTCGTGAACTGGATCCGGCGGAACGTGCAATCGAATCCCTGGGCCAGCGAGCGCGCGAGCGTGGTCTTGCCCACTCCCGGCACATCCTCGATCAGCAGGTGGCCTTCGGCGAGCAGGGTCACGATGGCCAGTTTGACCGGCTCGGGTTTTCCGCGCACCACGGTTTCGATGGCCTGCTTGAGTTTGCGGAGTCTGGGTTCCAGGTCGACGGCGCCGGACATAAACCACCTCTCAAAACAGGTTCTTCTGGTTGCCGGGCAGCAGGATCTTAAAATGTTCGAATGCCTTGCGCGTAGCCATCCGCCCGCGCGGGGTGCGGTCGAGAAAGCCGATCTGGATGAGGTAAGGCTCATAGATGTCTTCGATGGAGTCCTCATCCTCGCTGATTGCGGCCGACAGCGCACCGACCCCCACCGGCCCGCCATTGTATTTCTGCAGGATCGTGAGCATCAGCTTTCGGTCGATCTCGTCAAAGCCGTACGTGTCCACATCCATCATGGCCAGCGCAGCCATGGCCACCGGGCGTGTGATGCGGCCGTCGACCTTGACCTCGCTGTAATCGCGCACCCGGCGCAACAGCCGGTTCGCGATGCGCGGCGTGCCGCGGCAGCGCGCGGCGATCTCCCGGGCGCCGCCATCGTCGATTTCCACGCCGAGCAGCACCGCCGATTGCCGCACGATGACGCTCAATTCCTCGTGGCTGTAAAACTCCAGGCGGTGGATGATGCCAAAACGCGCCCGCAGCGGCGCGGTTATCAACCCGGCGCGCGTCGTGGCCCCGATAAGCGTGAAGTGCTGCAGCGGCATCTTGATGCTGCGCGCACCAGGGCCTTCACCGATCATGATGTCGATGTAGTAGTCTTCCATCGCCGGATACAGGATCTCCTCGATGGCCGGGTGCAGGCGGTGGATCTCGTCGATGAACAGGATGTCGTTTTTCTTCAGGTTGGTCAGCAGAGCGGCCAGGTCTCCCCGCTTTTCAATGACGGGCCCGCTCGTCGTTCGGATGCTCACCCCCATTTCATTGGCGATGACCGTGGCCATCGTCGTTTTTCCCAGACCGGGGGGGCCATACAAAAGTACATGGTCGAGCGCCTCCTTGCGCCGGCTTGCCGCCCGGATGGAGATCTCGATGTTCTCCTTGACCTTCGCCTGGCCGATGTACTGCTGCAGATTCTGCGGGCGGAGGCTCAGCTCGAAGGATTTCTCCTCGGTACGAGCGACGGGGCTCAGCAGTGTGTGATCAGAGATGGGTTCGGTCATGGCCAGTCATCCGGTTGCCGCTATCCAGCCAGCAGCTGCAGCGTGTGTCGCAGCAGCCCTTCGAAGGAGCGCTCGGCGTTTCCGGAGCGGAGCACGGTCGACAGCGCTTTTTCGGCCCCCACTCTCGGATAGCCAAGGTTTACCAGGGCCGAAAGGATATCCTCCTGCAGCCCATCGGTGCCTGCCGGGGCGCCGACGGCCCGCGCCTGCTCCGGCAGCAGGAAAGGAGTGATCTGGCTTTTCAGTTCCAGAACCACCCTCTCCGCGGTCTTGCGTCCTACGCCGGGGATGGCGGTGAGTCGCGACAGGTTGCCGTCGGCAATCGCCTGTGCCAGCTCTTCGACCTTGGCTCCCGAAAGGATCGACACCGCCAACTTGGGGCCGATGCCGCTGATGGAGATCAGCTTGAGGAACAGGTCCTTCTCCCTCTGCGTGCAGAAGCCGAACAACGCAAGCGCATCCTCGCGCACGTGCGTATGCACCTTGAGCATCACCTCGTTCCCCTCCTCGGGAAGTTCGTAGAAGCTGGTGAGCGGGATGCATACCTCGTAGCCGACTCCCTGGACGTCAAGCAGAACCAGGTTCGGTTTTTTGTAAAGCAGTTTTCCTCTGAGCTGCCCTATCATCAGGAAATCACCGCGTCAGTTCAATAGCAGGTAAACATAACACAAAACCGCGGCAAGAATCACGCTCCTCGGCCACCCGGGGTGCAATCGGCAGTGAGAGTCACTCCTGGAGAAATCAAAACAAAAATGCCACGGATTCCACGGATTTGTCAAAAAGTCCTCGATTAGGCTCTTTGAATCAGTGTAATCCGTGGAATCCGTGGCGTTTTTGTTTTTTAGCCCGATTCGCTCTGAAAGCGGTGGGGAAGCCACTGAGTCCCACTTCCGATTACAACCGGCCGCCAAGACCGCAAAAAAACAACGGACACAGACGAACACGAATGAACACGGATCACAACCCGCTCGTCACATCCGTGTACTGCTGTTATCTTTGAGCTCTTTGGGGTCTTCGTGGTTCATTCCTTGGCAACCGCCGGCAATCATGTCGCTCAGGGTTTGGATTGGACTCTCGGCTGTGCGAATCCGCCTGTTTTGCCTTCGGGTTGTGTATAATAACATACTTGGCCCCCAGGCGACTTCAGGTTGAGGAGTGATGCCTGGCGTTGCGGTCGGAGGTCGGAAGTCGGAGGTTGGAAATAACATGTCTGAGCACGAGTTACGCGAGGAATGCGGCATTTTTGCCATTGTCGCGCATCCGGAAGCGGCGCGCCTGACCTACCTGGGATTGTATGCCCTGCAGCACCGGGGGCAGGAATCGGCCGGAATTGTAAGCTCAGACGGTGTCAAGCTCCATCAGCAGAAGGGCATGGGGTATGTGGCCGAGGTCTTCGATGAGTCGTGCCTGGAACAACTTGGCGGCGACGCGGCCATCGGACATGTCAGGTATTCCACGGCCGGGGAAAGCGCCCTCGCCAATGCCCAGCCGATCCTGGTCGACGGTTGGCGCGGACCGATCGCGCTGGCCCACAATGGCAACCTGGTGAACGCAGGCACCTTGCGGCGGGAGTTGGAGCGGGATGGAGCCATCTTTAATTCAACGAGCGACAGCGAGGTCATTCTGCACCTGCTCTGCCGCTCCAAACGGCGCACCTTTCTCGAAGCCATAGCCGAGGTGCTCCACCTCATTCAGGGAGCATACTCCCTGGTGATCCTGACCCCCAACTTCCTGCTCGTGGCCCGCGACCCGCGCGGATTTCGGCCCTTGTGCATAGGGCGCGTGAATGATCGCTATGTCTTCGCCTCTGAAACCTGCGCATTCGATCTGATCGACGCTGCGTATGTCCGCGATGTCGAGCCGGGTGAGATCCTTGTGGTGGAAGGAGACAGCCTGGAATCTCATTTCCTGCTGCCCAAAGAAAAGCCGGCTCACTGCATTTTCGAGCATGTGTACTTCAGCCGCCCCGACAGTGTGGTTTTTGGCAGGAACGTGATCGAAAGCCGCCGGCTGCTTGGGAAATACCTGGCAATCGAATGCCCGGCGGATGCAGACGTCGTCGTGCCGGTACCCGATTCCGGGGTTTCCGCTGCGATCGGGTATGCACGGCAGAGCGGCATTCCCCTGGAGTTCGGCCTGATCCGCAACCATTATGTGGGCCGGACCTTTATCGAGCCCAAGCAGTCGATCCGCAACTTCGGCGTGAAAGTCAAGCTGAACCCGGTGCGCGAGATCCTGCGCGACAAGCGGATCGTCCTGGTGGATGATTCCATAGTGCGCGGCACGACCAGCCGCAAGATCGTTCACATCATACGCGGAGCCGGGGCGAAGGAGATCCACGTGCGCATCACCTCACCGCCCATCGTGGGTCCTTGCTACTACGGCATTGATACGCCGACCAAGCGGGAGCTGATCGCCGCGTCCAGGTCGGTCGAAGAGATCAGGAAATTCATCGGCGCGGATACGCTCCATTACCTCAGCCTCGAATCGCTGCTGAAATCGGTGGGCGAAGGGGAGCGTTACTGTACGGCCTGCTTCACCGACCGTTACCCGACCGATGTGGCCCAGGAGGAGCGCCAGAAAGAGCTGTTCGGCAAAGAGCTTGGAAAGAGCCCCACATCAACCTCATGACGTGTCGTGCCTGATTCATGGAAAAAAACGATCCTCTGAAAATGACGTATGCCGGTGCGGGCGTGGACATCGACGCGGCGACCGACGCGAAGTCGCGGATTCGAACCCTGGCACGCACCACCTTCACGGCAGGAGTGTTGACCGATATCGGCAGTTTCGGCGCGCTGTTCCGCCTCGAGCCGGAACGCTACCGTGAACCGCTGCTGGTTTCGAGCTGCGACGGAATCGGCACCAAGCTCAAAGTCGCCTTCCTCACCGGGATTCACAATACCGTGGGGTACGATCTGGTTTCACACTGCGTATCCGACATTCTGGTTCAAGGGGCCCGGCCGCTTTTCTTTCTGGACTACCTTGCCTGCGGCAAGCTCGAATCTGCGGTCGTGGAGCAGGTAGTGTCCGGGCTTGCGCGCGGGTGCAGGGAAATGGGGTGCGCGCTCATCGGAGGGGAGACGGCCGAGATGCCGGATTTCTATGCGCCCGGCGAATATGATCTTGCCGGCTTCATCGTCGGCATCGTGGATCGCCCCCGGCTGGTGGATGGGACGCGCATCCGCGTGGGGGACCGGCTGCTGGGAATCGCCTCGGCCGGCCTGCACACAAACGGATACTCGCTGGCGCGCAAGCTGTTCTTCGATCGCCTCGGACTGGCGGCGGCAGATCCGGTGCCGGGACTCGGCGCCTCGGTTGCCGAACTCCTGCTCGCGCCTCACCGGAGCTACTTTTCCCTGCTGGAACCCCTCCTTGACACCTCCGTGCTGAAAGGCATGGCGCACATCACCGGAGGGGGCATTACCGAAAACCTCCCCCGCATCCTGCCGGCGGGCACGGCCGTGGAAATCCGCAAGGGCTCATGGCCCGTGCTGCCGATATTTGCCTTTATGCAGCAGCGGGGGGGCATCGAGGAAGCCGAAATGTACCGCGCCTTCAACATGGGCATCGGCATGATTCTGGTCGTTTCGCCGGAAGATCTGACCTTCGTCACAGGTCACTTTGCAGCCCGGAACGAAACCTGCCACGAAATCGGCATCGTCACATGCGGCGATGGCAGGGTTCACTATCGCAGCGACGCGTAGCCTTGGCTGCCCTGCGAGGGAACATACGATGGAAGAGAATCGGAAGTTGGCCATCCTGCTGTCAGGGCGAGGTTCGAACTTCCTCGCCATACACGAAGCCATCGTGCGCGGCGACCTGCGTGCGGAAATCGGTTGCGTGGTCAGCAACGTCCCGGAAGCGCCCGGTTTGATTCGGGCGCGCGAGTTGGGGCTGAGGAGTATCTGCCTGCCTTCGCGGGGAGTCGAACGCACCGAGTACGATCGGCGGCTCTTGGATACCTTGCGCATGTTTGATCCCGCACTCGTCTGTCTGGCGGGCTTCATGCGCGTGCTTTCCTCGGAGTTTGTGCAGGCCTATCGCGGGAGGATTCTGAACATTCATCCCGCCCTGCTGCCTTCGTTCCCCGGCCTGCACGCACAGCGGCAGGCGCTGGAGCGCGGTGTGCGGATCACCGGCTGCACGGTACACCTGGTCGACGAAGGTGTCGATACCGGGCCGATACTGATGCAGCGTGCCGTGGCGGTGCTGGACGGTGATACGGAGGAAACCCTCTCGGCCAGGATTCTGGAGCAGGAGCACGATCTATACTGGCGTGCGATCGCCCTGGTCCTGGATCGAACAAGCACCCAATAAACCGACCTCCGCCATCCGACCTCAGACCACATAACGGTCGGAGGTCGGATGGCGGAGGTCGGAGGTCGGAGTATCAATGAAGAGTGCTCAGGAGCAGCTTGATTATCTGCGCAAAGGCGCCGTCGAGATCATTAATGAAGAGGAGGCAAGACTCAAGTTCGAGAAGTCCTTGCACACCGGGATTCCGTTGACGGTCAAGGTGGGGTTCGATCCCACTGCTCCGGACTTGCATCTGGGCCATGCGGTGCTTCTGCGGAAGATGAAGCATTTCCAGGATCTCGGTCACTGCGTGATTTTTCTGATCGGGGATTTCACCGCTTCTATCGGCGATCCTACGGGGAGATCTCGTACACGACCGCCGCTGTCGACGGAAGAGATCGCCGCGAATGCGGAGACTTTCCGGAGCCAGGTTTTCAAGATTCTCGACCGGCAGCGGACACTCATCGATTTCAACAGCCGATGGCTGGGCAAGCTGAGTTCGGCCGACTGGATACGTCTTTGCTCCCGTTACACGGTAGCCCGCATGCTGGAGCGGGACGATTTCAACAAGAGGCTCAAAGCGAACCAGCCTATTTCAATTCACGAGCTGCTGTACCCGCTCGCGCAAGCCTATGACTCGGTTGCTCTGGAGGCGGACTTTGAGTTTGGCGGAACGGATCAAAAATTTAATCTGCTGGTCGGGCGCGACATCATGCGCGAGTATGGACTGGAGCCCCAGGTCATCCTGACGACGCCTCTGTTGGAAGGCACCGACGGCGTCGAGAAAATGAGCAAGTCGCTGGGCAACTACATCGGATTCACCGAGCCTCCCCAGGAAATCTTCGGCAAGGTGATGTCGATCTCAGATCCGCTGATGTACCGCTATTTCGAATTATTGACGGATGTTTCCGCCGCCGAGATTGCCCGCTGGAAAATCGCTGTGGCATCCGGCGAGATGCACCCCATGAAACTCAAGGCCCAGCTGGGATTTCAGCTGGTGAACGATTTCCATGATGAGGAGGCGGCCCGGCAGGCGCAAGCGAACTTCGAGCGGGTGCATCAGCGTCGCGAGATGCCGGAGCAGGTATGCGAGATAGAAGTGACATTGGAAGAGCGTCCGCCTGACCTGAAAGACGGCGCCCACGTCCTGCCGGATAGGATCCTGCGGATTGTGGATGTGCTGGTCCAGGCAGGACTTGCGCCATCCAAGAGTGAAGCCCGCAGGCTTCTCAAAGCGGGGGCGGTCTCGATCGACGGAGCGAAGATCACGGATCTTGAAGTTCCTGTTCCGGCCGACAAGGCGGAGATCCTGCTGCGATGCGGCAAGCTTCATTTCCGCCGCATCAAGATTCGATAAAAGATGCATTTCCCCCCTTCACATTGGCGAGAGGATATGTTTATAATGCATCCCCTTTGAGAGAGGCCGTGAAGGAACATATCGGGCTTGACAAGAAGGAGGCGAGCTCGTAAGATTAGAGATTGCCTGGATCTTTGAAAACTAGATAGTGCGTGCCGAAATCCATTCCTTGAAAGAAATACCAGTAAAGCAAAACCAGTGAGATCCTGAATCGAAAGATTCAAGACTCTTCGATTTAAATTGGAGAGTTTGATCCTGGCTCAGAATCAACGCTGGCGGCGTGCCTAACACATGCAAGTCGAACGAGAAAGTGGGGGCAACCCCGCGAGTACAGTGGCAGACGGGTGAGTAACACGTGAACAACTTACCCTCGAGTGTGGAATAACCCCGCGAAAGCGGGGCTAATACCGCATAACATCCCCGGGTCACATGGCTTGGGGATCAAAGGCGAAAGTCGCTTGAGGAGAGGTTCGCGCCTGATTAGCTAGTTGGTGAGGTAACGGCCCACCAAGGCGACGATCAGTAGCCGGCCTGAGAGGGCGAACGGCCACACTGGAACTGAGACACGGTCCAGACTCCTACGGGAGGCAGCAGTGGGGAATTTTGCGCAATGGGCGAAAGCCTG
>CAYGWQ010000162.1:0-11919 GCA_964353465.1 uncultured Acidobacteriota bacterium
TGATCATTTCATCCTGCTGCTGAAGGATCGCCTGGGCCTGGGAGACGGATATGCCCGGCAAGGTGGTGGGCATGTACAGGATTGACCCCTCGTTTAGCGGCGGCATGAATTCGCTGCCCAGCCGGAAGTACACGGGCACCGTGGCCGCCGTCATGAGCAGCGCAATGACGATCGTTGTCCTGGGATGCCGCAGCACCAGTCGGGCCGGCGGTTCGTAAATCCTGAAGAGGAACCGGCTGATCGGGTGCCTTTCCTCACGGTAATAGGTGCCGACCGCAACCTGGTTCGTGATCCAGGCAAGCCATCGCGGCCGAAAGCGGAAATAATCCATGCGCGCGAACAGCATGCGCATGGCCGGATCGAGCGTGACGGCAAGAACGGCGGCGATGGCCATGGCAAAATTCTTGGTGAATGCCAGCGGCCGGAACAGGCGGCCCTCCTGATCCACCAGCGTGAAGACAGGCAGAAAGGCCACCGCGATTACCAGCAGCGAGAAGAATACCGAAGGGCCGACCTCCTTGAGCGCCTGCAAGCGGATCGCGTGGAAGTCCCCCTGACGCCCCCCTTCGATCCAAAGCTCGAGTTTTTTGTAGGCGTTTTCCACCTCAACGATGGCGCCGTCCACCAGCACGCCGATGGAAATGGCGATGCCGGCCAGGGACATGATGTTGGAGTTCAATCCCATCAGTCGCATGGGAATGAATGCCAACAGCACAGACACGGGGATCGTCACGATCGGGATAATGGCCGAGGGGATATGCCAGAGGAAAACCAGGATCACCAGACTGACGATGATGATCTCGAGGATCAGCTCCTCCTTGAGATTGTCGATAGCCCGCTCAATCAGGTCGGAGCGATCGTAGGTCGTGATCGCCTTGACACCTTTGGGAAACGACGGTTCCAGTTCCCGGAGCCTCGCCTTCACGCGGCGGATCACCTCGTCCGCGTTTTCGCCGTGCCGCATCACGATGATCCCGCCTACCGTGTCGCCCCTCCCGTCGAGGTCGGCGACTCCGCGCCTGATTTCGGGGCCGCGTTCCACCCGGGCGATATCCCGCAAGAGAACCGGCGTGCCTCGATCATTGGTCTTGACGACGATCTGCTCGATGTCTTCCGGCTTCTTGATGTAGCCGTGGCTCCGGACCATGTACTCCGCGCCGGCGAATTCGATCAGACGCCCGCCCACCTCGACGTTGGAGTTGCGCACGGCTTCCGCAACTATCGTGAGGGGGATGTTGTAGGCGGCTAGCCGGTCCCTGTCTACGGTGATCTGGTATTGGCTTTGGAATCCGCCGATACCGGCGACCTCCGCGACTCCCGGGACTGCCTGCAAGGCATAGCGAAGGTTCCAATCCTGGAATGAGCGCAGATCCGCCAGGGTGTGGGTGCCGCTCTCATCGACGAGCGCATATTGAAAGACCCAGCCCACGCCTGTGGCGTCCGGGCCGATCTCCGTTGTAACGCCTGCCGGCAGGGAGGGAATCACCTTGCTGAGGTACTCCAGGGCCCGGCTCCTTGCCCAGTAGATGTCGGTTCCGTCCTGGAAAATGATGTAGACGTACGAAAATCCGAAATCCGAGAAGCCGCGGACTGCCTCGACCTTGGGTGCGCCGAGCAACGCCGTGGTGATGGGGTAAGTCACCTGGTCTTCGATGATGTCGGGAGACCGGTCCCACCTGGAATAGACAATGACCTGGGTGTCGGAAAGATCGGGGATTGCGTCTACGGGCTGATGGTAGAGCGCCCAGAACCCGAAAGCCACGACGGCCGCGGTGAAGAGCAGAACGATGTATTTGTTGTGCGCCGAATATTCGATCAGTTTTTCGATCATTCCTGACTGGTCTTCCCCGCGCCGGAAATTGCCGCTTTCAGTTTAGACTCGGAGTCGAGCATGAAGTTCGCGCCGATCACGACCTTCTCGCCGGCCGCCACCCCCTTCTTGATCTCATAATAACCGCGCACCTTGACGCCGGTTTTCACCTCGCGGGGTTCGAAGTGGCCGCCGCCCTTGGCGATGAAAACGATCTCGCGCTCCCCGGTCCCCATTACCGCGCTGTCCGGAACGACGACCCCACGTCCCAACTGGCCCCCGATGACCACTTCGGTGTACATGTCCGGCTTCAGATACTCCGAAAGATTGGAGAGTTCAATGCGCGCCTTCAGAGTCTGGCTCTTCTCATCCAGAGTGGGATTGATATAGTCGACGCGCCCTTTCAAAACGCGGCCCGGCGTGTACGGCAGCGTGATGGTGACAGGATCGCCGATTTTGACGAAGGGAGCATAAGCCTCATACAAATCAGCCATGATCCACACTGCCGACAGATCCTGGATGTCATAGAGAGTATCCGCGGGAGTGATTCTCATGCCATCGACCGCGATCTTGGCAGTGACAAATCCGCTGACCAGCGAATAGATGGTCAGGGCGCGGATTGGCTCCCCGGTCTTCTCAATTTGCGCGATCTGATCGGCGCTGATGTCCCACAAGGCCAGTCTCTGCCGGGCTGACCCCACCAGATCGATCCCCGGCAACCGATCGCCCATGCCCAGCCGGTTGACTGCTTTCAGCGCCAGGAGATACTCCCGCTGGGTCGCGACCAGTTCCGGAGAATAGACGGTAAAGAGCGGCTGGCCCGCACGGATGTGTTCGCCGATGTAGTTGACATAGATGCTGTCAATGAAGCCTTCGAATTTGGTATGGATGTGATGGGTGCGCGTTTCGTCGGCAGTCACGATGCCCACGGTGCGGATGCTCTGGTCCAGACTCATCACTCTGGCTTCTTCAACAGTGATTCCCATGGTCTGCAGCCGTTCCGGAGGGATATGGAGAGGTGCGTAGCCGGGAATGGCAGTGCCGGTGTCACCGCGAGCTTCCTCTGCATATACCGGAACCAGGTCCATGCCATCGGGGGCTTTGCCCGGCTTTTCATAGCGGCTGCTGGGATTCATCGCATCGGTGTAGTAGAGGATACTTCGCTGCGGCTTTGTACTCTGTCCTGGGATCGGCTGTGCAGCGACTTCCGGAGCTGCTGCCTGCGGAGCGGTTTCGCCCTCAATGGGTACCAACTTCATGTAGCAGATGGGACAATCACCCATCGTGTCCGAGACATAAGTCGGATGCATCGGGCAATGGTATTTCGGCGCCGCCTTTTGAGGAGCCTGGGGAAGCGAGGAGGTGACCTGCCTGGAGGTGATCCAGTACCCGCCGCTCACCAGAACGGCAGCCAGAATGAAACCGATCAGAAAATTTTTCATCGCCGCTCCTCCCTGTCCGGCAACGGTCGAGCCGGATTCGAGCCGGCCGTGGGACTGCCCGCCAATTCCGCAATCCCCGAAAGGGCTTTCAGATACTCCGCCTGCTGTTCGCGATAATTGAGTTGATAGTCCAGGATCATTGTGAAGTTCGAAAGCACGCTCAGAAAGTCCACGCCTCCGCTCTCATAACCGGCCAGCGAAGACTCCAGGGCGAGTTCCGTCTGCGGCACAATCTGGCGGGAGTATAGATCCATCAGTTTTCGGGCTGCCTGGGCGGCAAGATAAAGCTCGCGCATCCGGGAACCGACCAGCTGCATTTGAGCCCGATAGCCGCGCTGGGCTTCAGCCAGCGAGGCTCCAGCTTCCTCCATCCCATATCGCTGTTTTTGCCAGAAGTAGAGGGGGACGCTTACCTGCACCTTGAATTCCCACATGGGCTTCAGGGAGCCCATGTTGTAGTAGCCGCTCATGACATCAAAATCCGGGTAATACGCTTTCCTGGCGGATTGCACATTCAGTTGCCGGCCGTCAATCACCTTGCGCTGCGCTGCGAGCAGAGGCGCCATTTCCAGGGCGCGGGCCTGAAGGGATTCGAACAATTCCAGCGCGGGAATGGCAGAAGCCGGTTCCGGGCGGCCAAGCTCAGCATCCGGGGGATGGCTGAGCAGGGCGTTGATCTCCGCAGTGAGAATGAGCCGCTTCTGTTCCAGAACGATGGCGCGATCCTCCAGAATGGAGATTCCAGTGCTGGCTCTGATAATATCCTGCTGCATTCCCTTGCCTACCGAGTAGCGGGCTTGAGCAGCCTGGGCCAGTTGTTCCAGCAGCGTTTGCTTCTCGCGGACAATGTCCAGAGACTCGTAGACAAACCGAAGATCGTAAAACTTCTCCTCGAGCTGAGCGATCAGGTTCAACTCCTGGGCGCGAATCATCTGAGCTTCGGTTTCAGCCTGCTTCTGCGCGATGCTGCCCTTAAGAATCCGTTTACCCGGGAACGGGATCTCCTGCGCCACTTGAATGCCAATGTTGCTGACCGGTTCCGAGCCAAGTCCCGAGCCGGGGTACGGCCAGCCGGTGCTGACCCAGCCCATGGTGATACGCGGATCAGGCAGGGCACTCTCCTGCGCCGGGCGAGCCAGCAGCGCTTCATACCGCTTTTGTGCCACAAGCAGATCCGGATTAGACCGCAGCAGTTCCCGCCGCAAGTCGTCCAGCCGCAAGCTCACCCCCGCCTGCGGCCGATCCACCGGCATCGGACGCTCCGCATCCTGCTGCAGGGCCGGATTGGCCGGCGATGCTCTCAGTGGAATTGCCGTAACCCACAACACCAGCAAAGAGATTACTAAGACTCTCACCGAAACCGTCGGTCCGCGGCGAGGTTCGCCGACGTTCCTCCAAATGTCTGCCTTCATCAGGGCCTCCAGGGGTCCGGAAATGCCATCGAGCACTTCATAAAAGCAATTCAAAGACCAATGGCGGCAACGTCAAAATTGCTGGAGCGTGAGTCCTTGTATCTCTCACCGTGTCAAGTTGATCGGGTATCGAATGAATGGAGGCGCCTCAACGGCCGGTTTCGATTGCGGTCCGGCAGCCATCATGAATGTCCGCCGGATTGGCTCAAGTAAGGCAGCGCTGTCTGAATTGAGGCAGCAGCGATGCCCAGGGCGCCGATTGGTTTCTGTCGCGAAATGCCCTTTTGGGGCCGAATCGTCCGTCAATCAGAGCGATCATGTGGGGGCAGGCTTTAGCCCGTGCCCGGGCCACATGAATGAGAGATTGATGCCTAAACGCACATACCCGCTTGACATCAAACGAATTGCGCTCATGAAATCGGTCTTGTTGTGGATGTTGAACTGTGGGCACGGGCTAAAGCCCGCCCCCACATGTGACATCAACGCGGCGAGCGCTGCGGGTAGGACAACGAGTTTCTCTACAGAAACGTAATAAGCGAGGCAAAGGGTCTTGCTTTCCCCCATATCCCATTTGGGATATTATAGGTTATATCGAAATTGTAATTCTGCAGGTAACTATCCTTATACAAAGGAGAGGGGCATGAGGCGTCCGCGCGTGCTGGTAGCCGACGATCATTCGGTGATCCTTGCGGGATTGTACAGCCTGTTGGAAGCGGATTTCGACGTGGTCGGAGCGGTCGAGGATGGGCGCGCCGCGCTCGAAGCCGCCCGACGGCTGAACCCCGATGTGATCATCCTCGATATTTCGATGCCGCTACTGAACGGCATCGAAGCTGCGGTCCAACTCAGGAAGATGGTTCCTCAAACGAAGATCATCTTTCTCACCATGCACGGTGATATTGCCTTCCTGAAGGAAGCATTCCGCGCCGGGGCGTCGGGTTACGTGACCAAGCAGTCGGCCGCATCAGAACTGGTTACGGCGATTCATGAGGTGATAAAGGGTCACACGTACATCTCACCTCTGTTGACCAGCGAGCTGATGGGTTGCTTCCTGGATCCCGCGGAACATCCCGACAAACTAAGCCCCCGCCTCACACCGCGGCAGCGCGAGGTGCTTCAGCTGGTAGCGGAGGGTCGCTCCAATAAGGAGATCGGTGCGATTCTGAAAATTTCCATCAAAACCGTCGAATTTCACAAATTCAATCTCATGCAGACGCTCGGCATCCATACAACGGCGGAGCTCACGCAATACGCGTTGAAACACGGTTTCATATCGATGTAAGCTGATCCACAGCAGTTCTGAGGAGCTTACTGCTTCGCCTGTGGCGTAAAATTTCATGAGTGCTCTTGCCGGGATCATTTTCATTGTGCTCGTCGCCCGAGTTGTGGCCGATGCAGCATGGACGGAGCGAGTTCTGCGACAGAAACTAGCTATTTTCATGTGCGTTCCCCGAGTGTGTGCTGACAAACTGCCGCCTGAAAGCCTGCCGCCTCACTATGCACAGCAACCCGAGGATATGCCAGTGCTCCGCTCGACTGGGTGCCGATCTCAGAGGACAGGCGAGATGCGAGCCGGAACCGGTGCAACCGGGTATCCGGAGGCCCTTCGTGTGTCCTTGTGTGCCTGGCCTGTCCGTATTATCATCGGCTCCATGGGTCGAGGGGACGGAGTACCTTTCTAGGAAGCCAGGTGCGGCGAGTGCCGCCCTGTTCCTTTCCGGCGTATTTGCAGAGGACCGCAGCCATGAGGATTGCCCGCGCTTTATTCGTGCTTGTCATCCTGATTGTTCCGCAGCTATCGCCCTCGCAGCAGCCTGCAGATCCGATTGTCGGCCTGGATAAGATTTTTGAGCGCTGGGAATCCAGGGAGACTCCCGGAGGCGCTGTCGCGGTCGCGCGGAACGGCAGGATCATTCTCTCCCGCGCCTATGGGATGGCGGATCTGGAACACAACATCCGGAACTCGCCCGATACCATATTTGAAGCCGGTTCGGTCTCGAAACAGTTCACAGCGGCGGCGGTCCTGTTGCTGGTGCAGCAAGGGAAGCTCTCCCTGGATGACGATGTGCGCAAGCACGTGCCGGAGGTCCCTGATTACGGCACGCCGATCCTGATCCGTCACCTGCTGACCCACACGAGCGGCCTGCGCGACTGGGGGAGTGTTGCCGGGATTTCGGGCTGGCCCCGCACATCGAGAGTGCATACCCACGCCCACGTCCTCGATATCGTCAGCCGGCAGAGGGCTTTGAACTTTGCGCCGGGCGCGGAACATTCTTACTGCAACACGGGATTTAACCTGCTGGTCATCATCGTGGATCGTGTGAGCGGCATGCCTTTCACCGAGTTCACCAGGAAGCACATCTTTGAACCGCTGGGCATGACCCGGACACAGTGGCGGGACGACTTCAAGCGCATCGTCAAGGGCAGAGCGATCGCCTATGCGGCACGGCGACAGGGGGGCGGCTTTGAGATGGATATGCCCTTCGAGAACGTTCACGGCAATGGCGGTCTTCTTACCACCGTCCGTGACTTGTTACTCTGGACCGAGAACCTCGAAACCGGGAAGGTCGGCGGGCCGGCGTTTCTGGAGATGATGCACCAGCAGGGAAAGCTCAACAACGGCAAGACGATCACCTATGCGTCCGGCTTGTACGTCACGAGCTATAAAGGCATTCCGGAAGTAAGCCATACGGGTTCGACCGCCGGCTACCGCGCGTTCCTGGCACGCTATCCGAAACAGCGCCTGGCAGTGGCGCTGCTGATGAATGTAGGCAGCGTGACACCGGGAGATGTGGGACACAGGATTGCCGATCTCTTCCTGCAGACCCCGGCTGCGCCCGCAAAGACGCCGGCCAAACCGGTCACCATTCCTGCTGCCGAACTGAGCGCCCAGGCAGGATTGTACCGCAACGCCACTACCTGGGAACCTTTGCGCCTCGTTCTGGTTGAAGGCGTGCTGCGCCTTCAACGTGGCGGGACCCTGCAGGCGGTTTCGAATTCGGAATTCCGTGTGGGCGAAACGGACCGGGTCCTCAGGTTCGAGCCGTCCTCGGGCAATAGCCGGCCGCGGATTCACGACGTGCGTGGCGGGGAAGAGGCTGTAGTCTATGAGCCCGTTCCGGAGTTCGCACCCAAGCCGGCTGAACTCTCCGCATATGAAGGGGAGTACTACAGCCCGGATGCGGAGACCGCCTTGACGGCGGTGGCCGATGGAGATCGCCTTGTGCTCCGCCGCCGGCCGGACACTCGCCTTGTCCTCACTCCTGCCTATGCGGATGTCTTCGAGTCACCCCTGGGGCTGGTGCGTTTCCTCCGGGATGCAGGCGGCCGCATCACGCAGCTCAGCGTGCGGCAGGATCGTGTGTATGACATGCGGTTCGATCGCACAGCGAAGTAGCAAGATTCAACATGCGGCGAGCTGGCACCGGGGCAGCAGAACTCGGGTTGGCGCAAATGAAAGAGCAGGAGGCCGGTCTACATGAGGACCTATGCCGGCCGGCAAATGGCGTGATCGAGTTGTCGGCATGACAAGGTACAGATGAGGAGGCACTCATGCGTTTGCGGACGATGGCCGTGTTTTTCGCTCTGATTCCGGCGAGTTATTTTCCCGCAAGGGCTCAAAAGTCGTTTTTTTCTGAGAACCTGGTCGGGAGAAGGGAAGTGCAGCAGGCATTCCTCTACATCGACCAGAATCAGGACAGGCAGCTCGAGGAGTGGATCAAGATTACTGAGATTCCCGCTCCCTCCGGCCAAGAACTCCAGAGGGCCCTCTATATCGAATCGGAGATGAAGAAGGCCGGGCTGGATGAGGTCTATCGCGACAAAGCGGGAAATGTGGTTGGGCGACTCAAAGGGACCAACTCGGGGCCGAACGTGGTTTTCGCCGCGCATATGGATACCGTTCATCCGATCGACACACCGCTCAAAGTCCGGCGCGAGGGTGACACGCTTTTTGCCCCCGGGGTTTTCGACAACAGTGCCAGCTGCAGTGACTTGCTGCAGGCAATCAGGGCAATCCGCCACGCGCAGGCCCGCTTGAAAGGAAATCTGGTGTTTGTCGCTACGGTCCAGGAAGAGGTAGGGCTGAAGGGCATGCGCGCCTATCTCAGCGAAAATCGCGGCAAGGTCGATCTGCTCGTCGCCGTCGACGGCGGCCTGGGAAGCGTTTCTTACGGCGCATTGGGGATACACTGGATCAAGTTCCTGTACACCGGCGAAGGGGCTCACACCAACAACAGCCGGGGAAAGCCCAACCCGAACCGGGCCGTTGCCCGCGCGATTCTCGCCATTTCGCAAATCCCGCTCCCGGGGCCCGATTCCGAATCGAGCGCGTTGATCAATATCGGGATGATCGGCGGAGGGAAGGTGATCAATGCCATCTCCCAGGAATCCTACTTCACCGTCGATTTGCGCACGACCGATCCGGTCGTGCTGAAGGAGTTGAGCGCGAAAATCAAGCAGCTCGCCGAGCAAGCTGCGAGCGAGGAGAAGGCTGGATTCCGCATGGAAGTGGTGTCCGAGAGTCCCGCCGGAGGGGTTGCCTCGCAACTCATCGACCGCCGCAATCATCCGATGGTGCAGACGGGGATCGATGTCCTTAATTATCTGTTGAGGCGGGATTATCCGAGTGTCAGGGTGAGCGCGGTTGCATCCGGCTCGACCGATGGAAACGTCGGGGTGGAAATGGGGATTCCCACCATCGCCGTCGGCAGGACCTTCGGCAAGGATCAGCACACGCTGCGGGAATCCGCCGAGATCAAGCCGCTTTTCCTTGCCACCAAACAACTCGTGTTGTTGGCATTCGCCCTCGCGCAGCTCGATTGACTGAAGCAGGTACGGAACCATCCTGTATTTCCTGGTACTCCGGTGCATTACGGCTCAGCATAGGGTTTGAATCCATTCTCGATCAGCACATCTCGGCTGCGACCCTCCATCTCGGGGGTGACATAGAAGAACGCTCCGATTCGTTGGGCACGGAACAGTATTCCGCTTTGATACGGCGCAGGGTCCACCAGGTAGTCGAGGCCCGCGGCATCGAATACCTTCTCGAGCGCAAGGGCCTCCTTCAGACGCCTCGCCACATAAACAAGAACCAGTTCCTGGTTGCCGAAAAAGTCCGCTTCGCACCGCATGCCGATTCCAAAAGGCGGGTATCCTATACGCGAGATCGTTGCGTCCCGCCCTCATCACGGCATTATGACACCTCTGACCGGCGAAATCGTGTCCAATCACAGGAGGGAGCGAATCTCCCGATGGAGATTATTTAACTGCCTTGGCGATGCTCTCAACCTTGATCGACCTGCCTTCCCTGGATAATCCCCCCTTTTCATTGGTTCTTCCGTGGTAGTCTTTATATAAGCAAACCGTGCGCTTGACAGCCGCGGAATGAAAGGAGTGGCACGATGGTAGCTGTCCCTTCCACCATGTTGGCGCTGGGCACTCCGGCGCCCGACTTCGACCTGCCCGACACTGTCTCGGGGAAAAGAATCTCACTATCCACTTTTGCTGGAAAACGCGGGCTGCTGGTAATGTTTATCTCCCGACATTGCCCCTACGTACAGCACGTCAAGAACGAATTGGCGGCTATCGGCAGGGATTACGCACAAAGGGAGATCGGCATCGTTGCGATCTCCAGCAACGATGTAGCGAATTATCCGGATGATGCGCCGGCCAAGCTGAAGTCTATGGCGAAGGAATCCGGCATTGCCTTTCCGATCTGTTATGATGAAACGCAGAAAGTAGCGCGAGGCTTTACCGCTGCATGTACACCCGACTTTTTCCTCTTCGATGACATGCGCAAGCTGGTGTATCGAGGCCAGCTCGACGACAGCAGGCCGGGGAACAACAAGCCGGTGACGGGGAAAGATTTGCGCAGCGCCCTGGACGCGTTGCTGGCGGGGCAGCCGGTCAGCCAGGATCAGAAAGCGAGCATGGGATGCAACATCAAATGGAAGGCAGGCACCGAGCCCCCTTATTTCCACTCCTGACCCCTCTCGGGAGCGTGACTGATATTCGCTCTTTGCGGTAACGTGGTAGGGATCGTTTGGGCCCGCAGATTAGTTGTCCCCGCCGCTCTCCGGAGTCTGCCGTCCCGCTGCCCGGCTGCTCCAAATAGGGATTATCGCGGCTCCACCCTAGGAAACACCGGCAATTTTGGAGCGGGATGAGGCGTCCCTTTTCTGACTTGGACGGAGCACTCAGCTCGCGAGAGCTCAACGATGGACGGGGACGGGCCGTGAGAGTCCGGCATCTCCCGACCGGTCAGCTCTGCACGAAGCTGAAAGCGGATCCATGCCTGGTGACAGAAGGGTGTTTCAGTGCGCTCCAATATCTCGGCGAGGTTATCGAGGATTCCCGGCGTATTTCGCGGCAACTGAGTCTTGCGATGCCGGCGGATCTTGGCCTTACTGCCGGGCTGCGGCGGCCGGACGCTATCCTTGCGATGCAGTGTTATTAAAGTGTCTCTTCTTGGATCGGCACTGTCGATCATCGGCCTTCGCAGGATAGCGAAATCCACGTGCCCAGGCTTTCCGCCAGGCCTCGATCCGCATCAGGAACATGCCAAGGCTCAGATACGTGAAAATACCCAGATGTAAATGGGTGCTTCTGCAAATGGATCCTTGTGCTTCGATGGAATTAGGCTGTGGTGGATGGATGCCCGGATCGAGGATATGAATTACCGTATCGTGCTCGCCGATGATCACCCTCTTATTCGAGACTACATCAAGCAGCTTCTCGTGGGTCAACCGGATCTCGAGGTGGTCGCAGAAGCCGGTGATGGGATGTCCCTGCTCCAGCTGCTGGCCGAGGACTCCATCATGCCTAATCTGGTCATAGTGGACATATCCATGCCGCGGCTTGAGGGAATCGAAGCGGTCCGGTGGATTAAAGAGCTGTACCCGGAAATAAAGACTCTAGTTCTCACGATGCACAGGGACCCGTACTACCTAACTGCGGCTCTGGCTGCGGGCGCATCCGGGTACCTGGTTAAGGACGATGCGGGCGCGGAATTGTTGCCGGCGATCGACAGGATTCTCGAGGGTCAAACCTATATCTCGTCGTGTCTTGCTTCGGAAACGAGTCAATAAGGCACGAGCCGAGACCCGCACCCTGAGCTTCCCAGCGGGATCCCTTCGAAACACTTGCCAGTTTCCAGCTAGTTTCTGTTGCGAAACTCGTTCGGCCAGCAGGCAAGCCCCAGAGGGGCGGAAAGATAATAGCCCCGGGCGCGAGCCCGGGGTTAGGCAAGAAATCG
>CAYGWQ010000163.1:0-11901 GCA_964353465.1 uncultured Acidobacteriota bacterium
AGGATTTCCGTCTGCTGGTGCAGAAGCGAGAACACCACCAGGCACCGCCGCAGCGGCAGATCGGCGCGCAATGCCGGGGATATGCATTTGAGATACTTCAGAAACCGGTATAGATACAGCAGAGTCAAGGCCACGTTGCGGCGAAGGTACTCTTCGGTAATCGACCGCAGGACGGCACTCAAAACGGCATTTTCCATGCGGTCATACTGAAGGCGGAAACGTTGGCTGAGCAGCATGTCAACGTAGCGACAGTTCTGGAGGTCACGCTGGAAGCTTCTGCCGATGCTCAGATAGAGCTGTAAGTTCTGGTTCGGCCGGCTCTCCAGAGCTTCGATGGTGACCGTCAGGTCGTTCATATATTCAATGAGGCGGGAAAAACTATCGATCGGCGTGGATTGCTCGAGCATTTTGCCGACCTGCGAATCGAGTGCGCTGGAGTTGAAAATCTGGGTCTCGACGAGCGCTTCGAATTCGACCCTTGCGTCCTGTCCCAGGCTGACCAGTTCAACCGCGCAGCGCATGCATTCCTGAAGTGCCAGCCGAACGACCGCTATTTCCGGCGCAAAGTCGCGCGTGACCAGTGCAGATCGATCGGCTTCGCTCAGAGGTACATGTCTGCATTCCAAGAATGCGCATAGTCCTCGCAGCCAGGTTTCAAACTCAAAGAGCAGTTCGATTCGTTCCTTAGACTGCACATGCGTGACCCAGGCAGAGAGAATCTCTGTGCCGGCAATCACTTCGCAGCGCAGGGCGTCCAAAAACGAATCCTGACCTGTTCGTATTTTTGCTTCCACACCCATTTTTCTCTCCGTCTGAGTTTCAGGAGCTTGTTTCCCGATCCCGAAGCGCCAGAAACTCTTCCGTCCTTTTTCGCAGCGCAAGCCACTCCGGGAAAAGCTCCGGAGTCTCCAACCATATGCGGAACCAGAGTGCCGCTTCCTGTTTTTGCCGGCGCTTTTGCGGGTCAACGCGGTGATTCGCAGCAATCAGTGCTGCGCGCCGCCGCCCGAGCAGGCCGAGCTGCCGGCAATACTCCACACCCTTCTTATCGCTGGCTGACAGAAAACGTTGACGCAAAATCTCCAGGTGCCTTATGGTTTTTTCGGTGCGGGAAAGTGTCTTGAAGGAAAGTATGCCGCGCAGCATCTCGTCGTAGGGCGGATCAAATTCCGGTTCCCGTAAGCGGGATCGGCTCATTTGCGGAATGCTGCTTCGATGGCCGCTTTGGGATGCATCTCGGGAAGCAGCGAGCCGACACCGGCAACCACGCGGAATAGGCTCGGGATACATACCTTAGGGCAACTGTTGCTATTGAAAATGGGCATAGCCAGAGGCATAGTTGAGACCATGGGAGCGGCTTTATAACCCATCGGAAGAATCTACGACCAAGAAAATATAGCATTGCCCGGGGAAGCGGCAAATTGGAATCCTATATCGTCTACCTGGTATCGCGCTTCGCGCTGAGCTCGGTCAGGCATCTGCGGCGTTCCCGTGCAATCCGGCTGCTAGACTTCCTCGCCTCCCTGACGTATCGATTGGATGCGGTGCACAGGCATATTGCGCGGGTCAATCTTACCATCGCTTTTCCAGAGCTCTCTTCTCGCGAGCATGATGAAATCGCCCGGCAAAGCTTCCAGAGCTCGGCGCGCAACCTCTTAGAAGTCAGCCACATGCCGGAACTCACGTCCAGCAACATCAGATCTTTGGTCGGGTATGATACACAACTGGGTTTGAACAACTACGAGATCGCACGCCTCCGAAGAAAGGGCATCCTTTATCTTACGGGACACTTCAGCGCCTGGGAGCTGCTCCCTAAAGCACATGCCCTCTATGGATATCCCTTGAGCTTCGTGACCCGTCCGCTCGACAACGAGCCCCTGGAACGGTACCTGTTCCATATCCGGCAAATGGCCGGCAACCGGGTTATCTACAAGAAGAATTCCGCTCGTCAGATCCTGGAACGGCTTAAGACGGCAGGAGAGGTCGGCATCCTGATGGATCAAAACACAAGTCTCCAGGAGGGAGTTTTCGTCGATTTTTTCGGCCTCCCTGCCGCAACCTCGACAAGCGTTGCCTTGCTCGCCCTGCGCACAGAGGCGGCCGTTCTACCCGGTTATCTCACACCCAAACCCGACGGCTGCTATACCATCAAATTCCTGCCCCCGGTCGATATGAGCCGGACCGACGATACCACCCGGGATGTTGCGGTCAACACCCAAAGGCTGAATGGAATTCTGGAGAGCATCATTCGTGAGCAGCCCGGAACCTGGCTGTGGGGGCACAAACGCTGGAAAAACCAGCCCGAGGGGGGTCCGGATTTGTACCGGTTGTCGGAGCAGGAGTTACGCGGATACCTGGCAAAAAAAGCAGTCGCCAGGCAGGATTCCGAGCCTGGTTACTAGCGACTTCCCGGTACCGGATCTGCTAATGCAACGTGCTGAGGCACCCGGCGGTCCGTCAAGAGGCGGATAAAGGCTTCCTTATAGCGCACACTATCCAGCACAGAATGGACGTTTTTGAGCTCCTCGCGCAAGAGCTGTCTGTACTTTTCAGGCTCCTGCTGGATTGCCTTGGCAAAGTTGACGATAGAAGGATCCGGGAAGTTGCTCTTGGCGTACAAAATGCCGAGCCGGAAGAAGGTCCCCGCTTGAGCTTGGCCGAGGGCAACTACCCGCTCGTTCGCCTGTATGGCATCCTTGTCAAGCCCGAGCTTCTCATAAACGACAGCCAGATTCGACCAGGCGGCGGCATAATCCGGATCGAGGTCCGCCGCTGCTTTCAGCTCCGAGCGAGCTTCTCCCAACTGTTTCAGTTCTGCGAAGAGCGTACCCAGATTATAGTGAACTTCCTTCTGGCTGGGATCCAGCTTCAGCGAGGCTTGGTAGGCGGCAATGCTTTCACTATACCTCTGCATCTCTGAATAGAGATCCCCCAACATGTAGTAAGCGTCGGCGTTCTTGGCGTCAATCGCAACCGATTGCTCCAGCGCCGAAGCAGCTTCGGCATTCCGCTTCAACTTTGCCAGGCTGAAAGCCAGTTTTGCATAGAGTTCCGCTCGCTTCGGCTCCTTTGCAGCAGCGGCTTGATACGACGCAGCTGCCTTGTCATGATGGTTTTGAAAGGAGTAGATGTCCCCGAGGCGTTCCAACACTTCCGTGTTTCCAGGAGAGAGACGGTTTGCCATCTCCATCTCGACCGCTGCGTCGCCGATCTTCTTCTGGCGCACCAGAACAAGGGCTAAATTGAAGCGGGCTGTGAAATTGCCCGGTTCCATCTCGAGCACCGTCCGGTAGCTTTGGACCGCTTCTTCCCATCGATTGTGCTTTTGATACAGGATGCCGAGATTCGTGCGTGCATCCATATCCTTGGCATCGAGTTCAAGAATGGCCTGAAAGGTCGGCAGCGCAGACAGCTCATCCGCACCGTGTAGCTGGAGGAATGCCAGAGGCCTCAGCAATTGCAGGTTCTTGGGCTGCCGCTTCAGTCCTTCCTGGAGAGCGGCAATCGCATCCTCGTTGCGGCCCAGGTCACGGTAGCTCGAAGCCAGAAGCTGATAGATTCCCTCGAAATCCGCGTTGAGCTTGCGAACCGCCTCAAAAGATCCAGCAGCCTCCAACGGTTTTTTCTGGCTTGAAAATATGAGGCCAAGATTAAAATGTGCTTCAATAAAATCAGGCTTAATCTCGATCACTTTCCTGAAAAGTGCCGCCTGCTCCTCGCTGTTCTCTTTCGGTGTACCGATCATTGCCTCGGCCTTCATGAACCACGCCCTGGCCTCCTGGTAGGTTTTTACGTCCTGATCGGCTGTCGTTTTCTTTTTCTGACCCGCGAGCGACGCGGGCACCAGCGCCAGCAGGCATGTCAGGGCGATGAGGCAGGGAGTCGATGCATTCCAATGTCTCATACGCTTCTCCAGTGCAGATGCCCCGAACCTTCTCAAATGTCCTCGAAGTAGGTGAGTTCACGAAACTGCCGGAAGCGGGCCTCGATCTCCGTATAGGTCAGGGTAGCCAGCCGGCGCGGGCCGAACTCACTCACGTTAAAAGATGCCATAACCGATCCGAAAACTACAGCCTTACGCAGGGCACTCGGATCGTTCGAGCCCGTCGCAGCCAGATAGCCGAAAAACCCGCCGGCAAACGAATCCCCGGCGCCGGTCGGATCAACCACCTCGGTAAGCGGAAATGCCGGGGTTCCGAAAGCTGCGTTACGGTCAATCATCAACGCTCCATACTCCCCCCGTTTGATCACAATCGCCTTGGGCCCCCAGTTGAGGATGACGTTGGCGGCGCGGATCAGATTGGCCTCCCCGGCCAGCTGTCTCGTCTCGGCATCGTTGATAATCAGAAGATCGATGAGTCCGACCATCCTGCGCAGCGATTCGGTTTTGCGCTCAATCCAATAGTTCATTGTGTCGCATGCAACGAGCCTGGGGGGCTGCATCTGCTCCAGGACATTTCGTTGGAGATCAGGATCAATGTTGCCCAGAAAGAGATACTCGAGGGTACGCTGCCGGGAAAGTAGTTTGGGGGCAAAATCTGCGAACACATTGAGCTGCGTGTCGAGCGTCCGCGCGGTATTGAGATCGAACGAGTACTCCCCCTTCCAGCGAAAGGTGCGGCCCGGCTTTCGCTCCAACCCGGCAGTGTCAATCCCAAACTTCTGCAGGAAAGTCACGTGCGCCTGGGGAAAATCCTCACCAACAACCGCCACGACACTGACATCCGTAAAGTAACTCGCGGCAATGCTGAAATAGACGGCTGATCCGCCCAGAATTTCTTCCTCCTGGCCGAAGGGCGTCTTGACTGAATCAAGCGCAACCGAGCCCACTGCGAGAATGCCCATTATTCCCTCCATTGACTGTGCAGAAATCCTCAGGCGAGGTACTTGCCGACGATGCACTCGAGTTTTTGTCGCGTCTCCGGTGGAACGAGCGACCTGTCGGTAATGATCGCATTTTTCAGAGCATCCCCGCAGCCGCACTTGCGGTCCTCGGCCATATCCCGGACGGCCTGCAGGATGATCGCCTGAGCATTGCGGCTGTTTTGCCTCAAGTTGCCGACAATCATATCGACAGTGACGGATGCATGCGATTCATGCCAGCAATCATAGTCGGTGACGAGTGCGAGAGTGACGTAGCAGATCTCGGCTTCCCTCGCCAGCTTCGCTTCCTGGAGGTTCGTCATGCCGATGACGTCCGCTCCCCAACTCCTGTAGAGAAGAGACTCGGCCTTGGTTGAAAAAACAGGGCCTTCCATGCAGACGTAGGTTCCACCTCTGACGGCGGGTATTCCCGCCTTTGCTGCGGAACGGTGCACTTGATCGAGCAGGTCCGGACAGACAGGATCCGCAAAAGCCACGTGAGCGGCCAGCCCGTTGCCAAAAAAGGTAGAAGCGCGCGCGCGTGTGCGGTCAATAAACTGGTCTGGAAGCAATATGCTGAGAGGTGCCAATCCATCCTTGAGCGAGCCTACCGCGCTGGCAGAAAGAATGCGCTCTACGCCCAGCAGCTTCATGGCGTAGATATTGGCGCGGAAATTGAGTTCCGAGGGCAAAATGCGGTGTCCTTTCCCGTGTCGGGCCAGAAAAGCAACGTCTCTTCCGCCGAGTTTCCCGAGTAGGAAGGGATCTGAGGGAGGGCCGAACGGAGTGTCGATGGCGATTTCCCTGCGATCCGTCAGCTCGGCCATTGCATACAGACCGCTTCCGCCAATGATTCCGATTTTGACTTTTTCCATGGCATTCTATTCCGTTCTTGTGTGTGGGGCGGGATGAGCATCGGATTGAGATAGTTCAATCAGTACGCCTGCAGTGCCCGAAGGGTGGAGGAAGGCGATCGATCTGCCCTCGGCTCCGGTTCGGGGATGCTGATCGATCAGTCTCATGCCTGCGGCCTTGAGTCGCTCCAGCTCCCCGGCCAAATCCTCGACCTCGAAGCAGATGTGATGTAAACCCTCGCCCCTCCTTGAAAGAAAACCCGCTATGGGAGAATCATCGGCGGTGGCCTCGAGCAACTCGATACGGCTTTCGCCCATCGGCAGCACCGCCACCCGGACTCTCTGGTCTGGGATCTCTTCGACCGTCCAATTGCCCAATCCCAGCACGTCGGAATAGTTTCTGCATGCGGATTGGAGGGAACGCACGGCAATTGCGATGTGATCGATTTTCCGATACAAGTCTCGCTCCTGACCGGGCAAGCGCTGCAGCCCTGCAGCCCGCCGAAAAAGGCGGGGATTCGGACAGCTAGGGAGCATTGGGAAGCGACGCTCTTCTCCAGGCGGCCAGCAGTTGTTCGGCAGCAGAATATGGATCCATTCTGCGCTCTGCGATTTGCATCGCGAACTCCGTCATCCGGCTCGCCGCAAGCGGATCGCGCAGCATGCTCCGCTGGATCTCGGAGCGGACCAGATCGAGCAGGCGGTCCTTTTGAACCTGCAGCGACTTCTCGCGCTGGTAGGGCGAGTCCTTCTGAGCGTCGCGCCATGACTCGATAGCCTGCGCACACCGATCCACACCCACGCCGTCCGGAGCAACCGTCCTCACAACCGCCGGCTTCCAGCCGTCCGGCCGGCTAGAGATGGCAATGAGTGCGTTCAACTCAGCTTCGATGCGTTCGACTCCGGCATGATCCGCCTTGTTGATGACGAAAATGTCGCCGATCTCCATGATTCCTGCCTTCATTGCCTGAACATCGTCGCCCATCCCCGGCACCAGCAGAACCAAGGTCAACTGCGCGGTGCGCGCGATTTCAACCTCATCCTGGCCGACCCCGACGGTTTCCACCAGTACAACATCAAATCCGGCAGCATCCATGATCAGAAGAACATCCGCCGTTGCGCGCGACAGTCCGCCCAGGTTCCCTCTCGTCGCCATGCTTCGGATGAATGTCCCGGTGTCGAGGGATCGTGACTGCATGCGAATGCGGTCGCCGAGGATGGCGCCTCCGGTGAAGGGGCTGGTTGGATCGACGGCAATAATTCCCACTTTCTGGTTCAGGTTCCGGTAGTAGCCGGCCAGCCGGTCGACTAGCGTGCTCTTGCCTGCACCCGGCGCTCCGGTGATGCCGATGGAAAGGCACCGCCCCGTATGCGGAAACAACTCGCGCATATAGGGTACTGCCTCCGGCTCACCGTTCTCGACGAGGGTGATCAAACGGGCGATGGCGCGAAAATCGCCTGCGAGCACGCGCCTTACCATGCTGTCGTTCATCAGATCAATGTCCCTGCCCTTTTAAAACGTCCTTGAATATGCGGGCCGCTTGATGGATTGCCTCACGGCTGACGTCCAGATGGGTCAGCAAACGCAAGGTGGCGGCGTCGACCGTACCGGAAAGCAGTCCCTGCTTTTTGAGCAGTTCCAGCATCCTGCTGCTGCTGTACCCGGTGCGCGCGATCCCGACAACCACGATGTTCGTGCGCACCTGGTCGGGCTGGACATCAAGCACAGGAATCTCGCTGAGTTCTTCCGCCAGCAACCGCGCGTTCGCATGGTCTTCCGCCAGCCGCGCAGGCATTTTTTCAAGCGCGATCAAACCCGCTGCCGCCAGCACCCCCACTTGCCGCATTCCCCCGCCGAGCATTTTGCGCACTCGCCGGGCTTTGTCAATGAAGTTAGCCGAACCGACGAGCATGGAGCCGACCGGAGCGGCAAGCCCCTTGGAGAGGCAAAACATGACGGAATCACAGGAGCGGCAAAGAGTTGCCACGTCGGTCGAAAGCGCGACGGCGGCATTGAATATTCTTGCTCCATCCATGTGAACCGGCAATCCCAATTCATGCGCATTCCTGCTGATCGCGTCGATCTGTTCGGCGGTGTAGACAGTGCCCCCAGCCATATTGTGCGTATTTTCGAGCGCGATCAATCCCGTCGGCGCGCGGTAATAAATCTCGGGCGCGAGGGCCGGACGGATCAGATCCCAGTCAAGGATGCCGTGAGGGGCAGCAACCGGACGAGCGAGCACGCCGCTGACGGCGGCCATCGCTGCCAGCTCATAGTTGAAAATGTGCCCTTGTTTTTCCGTGATCACTTCTTGACCGGGGCTCGTATGCAGCCGGATGGCGATTTGATTCCCCATGGTACCGCTGGGAACGAACAGGGCCGCCTCCTTGCGGAAGATCGCAGCAGCCCGCTCCTGCAGGCGATTGACGGTAGGGTCTTCCAAATAGACATCATCTCCGACTTCCGCGGCAGCCATCGCCACACGCATCTCCGGAGTGGGCTTCGTTACCGTGTCGCTTCTAAGGTCGATGGTTGAAGTAGGCATCATATTTCGTCCATGCAATCATAAACGGGAAAGGCCCTAGTGCCGGCCCTGAAAATCACTCCCGATGTAAAACGGGGCGCGGTCTCCCTGGATCTCCTTCACTATTCTCAATGGCCTCCTGGCGCACGAATTGCTGGAAGACCTCATTGGAAAGAAGCATCCCGCGCCGTGTCAACCGGACTTTGGAATCGCACCATTCCACCAATCCCACTGCCGCCATTTCCTGCAGACCCGCCTCGCATGCAGCCGTGCGGTCCGGCAGATACCTTTTGCGAACCGCATCCCAATCCAGCCCGGAACGCAATCGCAGCCCCAGAAAGAGCGTTTCCTCGAATTCGCGGTCTTCCTCGATGGACTCCCGCCACTCTACAGGCGATTGCCCATCCTCCAGGCGGCTCAAGTATTGCTCGAGGCTTGCCACATTCGCGTATCGGGCTGTCCCATCATGGGAGTGTCCAGCCGCACCAAAAGCCAGAACCGGTTCGCGCAGCCAGTATTTCAGATTGTGGCGGCATTCGCAACCCGGGAGGGCAAAATTGCTGATCTCGTACTGAGCGTATCCGTGGCGTTGCAGAAAGTCCAGGGTCGGCAGATACCAATCTGCAACTGCGTCTTCATCGGGAATCCGGCATTCACCGCTTTGCATGGCATGGTGGAGCGGCAGCTTCGGATTCAACTCCAGCATATAGACCGACAAATGGTTGGGCCTCAGGGCGACTGCGCGATCGAGGTTCGCCATCCACTGGCGCTCCGTTTGACCGGGCAAGCCGAGGATCAGGTCGAGGTTCACGTTGTCGAAGCCGCACTCCCGCAGTAACGCGAATGATTCGAAAATCTGTGCAGCCCCGTGAATGCGGCCGATCGCGGCAAGTTCAGCGTCCGAAAAGCTTTGAGCCCCCAAGGATACGCGATTGACTCCGATGGACCGATAGATGAGCAGTTTTTCCTTGGTCAATGTGCCCGGATTGGCCTCCAGCGAGATTTCACACCGGGGCAAAAATGCAAAAATCCGCCGAGATGCTTCCATGATGGATGCGATATGCTCTGCGGGCAGAACGCTGGGTGTGCCGCCGCCAAAGAAAAGGCTGTCCACGTTGTCGGCTAGCGGGGTGCGTGCCCTGACGCAATCGTTCATTTCACGCACCACGGCACGCCAATACCTATCAGCCAGCGATTCATCCCACGGGCGCGAAACAAAGCTGCAATAGCCGCATTTTGAGATGCAAAACGGGATGTGGACGTAAATGCCGATCTTCATTTGCCGGAATCCCTTGCTCAATCATCGGTCTGCACGCCGAGCAGGACCTCGAGGGTGATGAACTCGACACCTGCGCTGCGCATCGCCGATTCAGCGGCCGAGGCATCCCGCCCCCGAAGCGGCAGCGTCATGTTCTGAACCAGGGCCGTCTTGATGCCCAGATGCCGCAATCCGAGGGCAGTCAGCTTGACCGAATATTCGGTCGGCACACCAAAAATGATCGCATTGGATGGCAGCACCCGCAGCAATTTTTCGACCGACGGATTGGTAAAAACATCGAATTCCTGCTTCTCGACAATGATCTGTTGATGCTTACGGACCAGATCCGGGAAACTGCGATCCAGCGGTTTGTTTTCCAGGACCAGGGGATGCAGCATCAAGGTATCATCCACCTTGTGCTGACCCGGGGTCCCGCGCAGGCAGTGCGGCGGGAATTTTCCGGATGTGAAAGCATGGGGATCACAAGCGTTGGCGGTCGACAAAATCGTGACCGCGTGGGTCTTGGCAAAGCTGAACAGCCGGCGCAATTTCGGGAGCAGGCGCTCCGCTCCGGGGACATAAAGGCTGCCGTCGGGCTGCATCAAATCGCGTTGCGTGTCGACATCAACAAAGAAGATATTCTTCATTCAGTTCTGCTCCGATAAAACAAGTCAAATATTGGATTTCAACCGGAAGAGTCCTGGAGTTGGCCGGCATCGGCGAAGCTGTAATAATCATCGTGTCCCAAAATAATATGATCCAGGATGCGAATGCCCAGTATTTTTCCCGCCCGGCATAATCGCTGGGTGCAATCGAGATCCTCCCGGCTGGGAGCGGGATCACCGGACGGATGATTGTGGAGGAAAATGAGGGCTGCCGTGCTATCGCGTACCGCCGGTGAGAAGACCTCACGCGGATGCACTACGGACGTGCTCAGGCTCCCGACCGACACCAAGACCTCGCGAATCAGCTGGTTTTTCGAGTTGAGGTGCAACGACATGAAATATTCTCGACTTGCCGCAAAGAATTGGGCCCGGTAACGCAGGAAAAGGTCCCGACTATTGGAGAAACGCTGTCCGGGCCTCAGCGGTGCCGAACACACTTGCCTTCCGAGTGACAGGGCGGCTCGCAACGCGGCTGCCTGCCTGGGAGTTATCCTTCCCCCCTGGCGGATTTCCTCTTCGGAAGCCATGGTCAATGCTGCCGCGGTTCCGAAATGGCGCAGCAACCTGCGCGAAGAAGCTGCCGCTGCAGCACTCGGGCGCCCCCGCCCCAAGATGGTCGATAGGAGCGCAATGGTCTCTCCCTGGTCAGTCTGTGCGGTTGCGGGCTGCCAAGGGAGATGTTGCGTACACGACGCCGAGATCTCATCCAAGCACGATTACCTCCTGTCAGTCTAACGGCTCGTGAGATATAAGTGCCAACTATATTTTCCGACGGATGAGCGAAGCGCGACGGTTTCCGGTGATGAGGGAAGCCTCGTCAGGCGTTGGTGACGGCCTCTTACATCGCAAGGCCGCCGTCAACCTGCAGGACTTGCCCGGTTATGTATTGCGCGGCATCGGACAGAAGGAAGGCGGCGATCCTGCCGATTTCTTCCGCCGTCCCGAAGCGTCGCAGGGGGATCGCTTCCAGCGCTTTCTCCCGGTATTTCTCAGGCAGAGAGGCGGTCATGTCGGTCGCGATCAATCCGAGCGCCAATGCATTCACGGTGATATTGCGGCTCGCCACTTCCTTCGCCAGGGCTTTGGTAAAACCGATGACTCCGGCTTTCGAGGCGGCATAGTTGGTTTGTCCCGGCATTCCGACAATACCGCTTACGGAGGTAATGTTGAGAATGGCCCCGGACCGTGCACGCAGCATCAGGCTGATGACCGGCTTGGAGAAGTTGAAGACGCCCTTGAGGTTTATTGCGATCACATCATCCCATTCATTCTCCTTCATCGTCAGGAGCAGTTTGTCACGGATGATGCCGGCATTGTTGACCAGGCAATCAACACGGCCGAATTCCTGCTTGACGCTCTTCACCATGGATTCCACACCCGCGCAGTCCGCAACGTCCACGGCAAATGCACGCACCTTCCTCCCCAAGGATTTCAACTCGGCGACAAGTGTTTCCGCATGATCGGCGCTGTGCGCATAGTTAAACGCAATATCGCAGCCCTGCCGACCCAGTTCGAGGCAGACGGCCCGGCCGATTCCTCGTGCCCCCCCTGTAACAATGGCTGTCTTGCCGGCAAACGTCACAGTGCCTCCCATACACCCGCCAGGTGTTCCGGCCCCAGAAATAGAGAACGCTCGCACGCAACTCCATCGGGGCCTTCGAGGTCCCTGTAGTGGGGCTCTCCGCATTTCTCACCAGCTTTCTACTGCGGCGGCGGATCCGGGCATGTCTACTGCG